>DAOMFN010000049.1:0-8544 GCA_035429785.1 Anaeromyxobacteraceae bacterium | reverse complement strand
GCGAAGCCCGCGAAGAAGTCCTGAGGAGGCCCTCCGTGGACGCCATCGACCTGCTCATGGAGGAGCACCGGCTGATCCTGGGGGCCTGCGACGCGCTCGCGGCATTCGGCGGGTCGGTGGCTGCCGGCGGCGGCGACAGGGCCGAGCTCGGCCGCTTCGTCCGCTTCATCCGGGAGTTCGCCGACGCCCGCCACCACGGCAAGGAGGAGGACATCCTCTTCACCGCCATGGTGGCGGCGGGATTCCCCCGCGACGGCGGCCCCATCGCCGTGATGCTCATGGACCACGAGGCCGGGCGGGCGCACGTGGGCGTCCTGGCCGCCCGGGCGGAGCAGTCGGCGGACTGGTCGGCCCAGGACCGCACCGCCATCGTCGACGCGGCCCAGGGATACGCCGACCTGCTCCGGGGGCACATCCGCAAGGAGGACCACATCCTCTACCCGATGGCGCGCATGCGCCTCCACGACGAGCAGCTCGACCGGGTGAACCGGGAGTGCGCGGCGTTCGAGGAGCGCCAGGTGGCCGCGGGCGCCGATGCGCTGAAGGAACTGGGCCGCGAGCTCGTCTCGCGTCACGCCGCAGCACCGTAACCGGGGAGGGACACCATGCGCCTCGTTCGCCTCGTCGTGGTCTGGCTCCTCGCAGCAGGCGTCGCCGGGGCGGCGGGTCCCTCGGTGGAGGCGGGCCGGGCGCTCTTCACCGGCGCGCGGCCGTTCCAGGCCGGCGGCGCCCCCTGCATCGCCTGCCACGCCCCGGGCGGCCCGGGGATGGCCTTCACCGCCAGCTTCGGTCCGGAGCTCTCGACCGGCCTCGCCTCGATGGACGCGGCCTCGCTCGACGGGCTGCTCGAGGCCCTCCCCTTCCCCACCATGACCCCGGTCTACGAGGGGAGGCCGCTCACGCCGGCCGAGCGGGCCGACCTCGCGGCCTTCCTGCTCCAGGCCGCGGCCGACGGCCCGCCGCGCGACACGGGCCGCTTCCCGGTGGCGGGGGTGGTCCTCGCCGTCGTCCTCTTCCTCGGCCTCGCGCTCGCCTGGCGGCGCCGCAAGGCCCCGTCCCGGGCACGGCTGCTCGCCCGCGCCGCACGCTTCCAGGGAGGTTCGCGATGAGCTGGGTGAAGGACGTCTTCGACCCCGACGAGCGGCGCTGGGAGGAGCTGTACCGGAACCGCTTCCAGCACGACAAGCTGGTGCGCAGCACCCACGGGGTGAACTGCACCGGCGGCTGCTCCTGGAACATCCACGTGAAGAACGGCGTGGTGGCCCTCGAGACCCAGGCCACCGACTACCCGCGCATCTCCTGCGACGTCCCGGCCTACGAGCCGCGCGGCTGCCAGCGCGGCATCTCCACCTCCTGGTACCTCTACAGCCCGCTGCGGGTGAAGTACCCGTACCTGCGCGGCGTGCTGATGGACCTGTGGCGCGAGGCCCGCAAGGTCCACGCCGATCCGGTTGCGGCCTGGGCCTCCATCGTCGACGACCCGGAGAAGCGCCGCTCCTACCAGGAGGCCCGCGGCAAGGGCGGGCTCCGGCGCAGCTCCTGGGACGAGGTGCTGGAGCTCGTGGCCGCCTCCACCATCCACACCGTGAAGCGTCACGGGTCGGATCGCATCATCGGCTTCAGCCCCATCCCGGCGATGTCGATGCTCTCCTTCGCGGCCGGCTCCCGCTTCCTCCAGCTGCTCGGCGGGGTGAACCTCTCCTTCTACGACTGGTACTGCGACCTCCCCAACGCCTCCCCGGAGATCTGGGGCGAGCAGACCGACGTGGCCGAGAGCGCCGACTGGTATCACTCGAAGTTCATCGTCTCCATGGGCGCCAACCTGGGGATGACCCGCACCCCCGACGTCCACTTCGCCGCCGAGGCCCGCCACGACGGCGCCAAGCTCGTGGTGCTCTCTCCCGACTTCAGCATGACGTCGAAGTACGCCGACCAGTGGATCCCCATCCACGCCGGCCAGGACGCCGCCTTCTGGCTCGCCGTGGACCACGTCATCCTGAAGGAGTTCCACCACGAGCGGAAGACGCCGTACTTCCTCGACTACGTGCGGCGCTACAGCGACGCGCCCTTCCTGGTGGAGCTCGCCGAGGGTCCGGGCGGGCTCCGCCCCGGCCGCATGCTGCGCGCCAGCGAGCTGGAGCGCACGCGCGCGGTCGAGAACGGCGACTTCAAGTTCCTGGTCTGGGACGCCGCCTCCGGCGCCCCCCGCATGCCCCGCGGCTCGCTCGGCTTCCGCTGGCAGCACGAGAAGGGGCAGTGGAACCTCGAGATGAAGGACGGCCTCGACGGCAGGGAGATCGACGCACGGACCTCCCTGCTCGAGCCCGGCGCCGAGGTCGCGCAGGTGTGCTTCGACGAGTACGCGTCCGGTGTCGCCACCCTCCGCGGCGTGCCGGTGCGGACCGTCGAGACCCTGCGCGGCCCGGTCCGGGTGGCGACCGTCTACGACCTGCTCTTCGCCCAGTACGGCGTCTCCCGGGGGCTCCCCGGCGCCTGGCCGACGGGCTACGAGGACGCGGGCGCGGCCTACACGCCGGCCTGGCAGGAGAAGTTCACCGGCGTCTCCGCGGCCGAGGTGATCCGGTTCGCCCGGGAGTGGGCCACCACCGCCGAGAAGACCGGCGGCAAGTGCTCCATCATCATCGGCGCCGGCGTGAACCAGTGGTACCACGGCGACCACGCCTACCGCGCCGCCATCGCCGGCCTCGTCCTCTGCGGCTGCGTGGGGAAGAACGGCGGCGGGCTCAACCACTACGTGGGGCAGGAGAAGCTCGCCCCGGTGGCCCCGTGGTCGGCGCTGGCCTTCGCCCTCGACTGGGCCGGCCCGCCGCGGCTCCAGAACGCCCCCAGCTTCCACTACGTCCACTCCGACCAGTGGCGCTACGAGAGGGCCAGCGAGGACGAGACGCTGAACCCGCTGCCCGCCCCCAGCGCGTTCGCCCGCCGCCACACGATGGACCACCAGGCCCGCGCCGTGCGCATGGGCTGGCTGCCCTTCTTCCCCCAGTTCGACCGTGCGCCCGACGCGGTGGTCCGGGACGCCCGGGCCGCCGGCGCCGCCACCGACGCCGAGGTGAACGCCTGGGTGGTGAAGCAGCTCCAGCAGAAGACGCTGCGCTTCTCGGTGGACGACCCCGACGCGCCGGAGAACTGGCCGCGGCTCTGGTTCATCTGGCGCGGCAACGCCCTCATGTCGTCGGCCAAGGGGCACGAGTATTTCCTGCGACACTACCTGGGCACCCACTCCAACAGCGTGGCCCCGGAGACCGCGAAGGGCGAGGTGGAGGACGTGGCCTGGCGCGAGCCGGCGCCGAGGGGAAAGCTCGACCTCGTCGTCGACCTCAACTTCCGGATGGACACGACGGCGCTGTACTCCGACGTCATCCTTCCGGCGGCCACCTGGTACGAGAAGGACGACCTCAACTCCACCGACATGCACTCGTACATCCACCCCCTGCAGGCGGCGGTGCCGCCCTGCTGGGAGTCGCGGAGCGACTGGGACATCTTCAAGTCCATCGCCGCGAAGGTGAGCGAGCTCGCCCGGGTGCACCTGCCCCAGCCGGTGCGGGAGATCGTGGCCCGGCCGCTCATGCACGACACCCCGGCCGAGATGGCGCAGCGGGAGCTCGTGGACTGGGGCGACGGGTCGTTCACGCCCGAGCCGGGCAAGACCATGCCCGCGCTCTCCTACGTGGACCGGGACTACGTGAACCTGCACCGGCGCTTCGTCTCCTTCGGCCCCACCGTGCGGGCCAACGGCATCGGCGCCCACGGCATCACCTGGCCGGTGGACGACCTCTACGACGAGCTCGTCCGCGACCGGCCGGTGGAGGAATGGGGCGGGACCCGCTACCCGTCCATCGCGAACGCGAAGGACGCCGCCAACGTCATCCTGCACCTCGCCCCCGAGACCAACGGCGAGTCGGCGTTCCGGGCCTACGCCGCAGAGGAGAAGAAGGTGGGGATGCCGCTGACCGACCTCGTGGCCGGCAGCCGGAACGTCCGCACCACCTTCGCCGACCTGGCCCGGCAGCCCCGGCGGCTCCTCGACTCGCCGTGCTGGACCGGCATCACCGGCAACGGGCGCACCTACTCGGCCTACTGCCTCAACGTGGAGCGGCTCGTCCCCTGGCGGACGCTCACCGGCCGGCAGCACTTCTACCTCGACCACCCGGGGTTCATCGCCTTCGGCGAGGCGCTCCCCACGTACAAGCCGCGCCCCACCGCCGAGCAGGTGGCCGACCTCACGGCCTCCGGGTCCTCCGGCGACAGCCTGCAGCTCAACTACCTCACCCCCCACGGCAAGTGGGGCATCCACTCCACCTTCGGCGACAACCTGCGCATGCTCACCCTCTCGCGCGGGACCCATCCGCTGTGGGTGAACGATCGGGACGCGGCGAGGATCGGCCTCCAGGACAACGACTGGGTGGAGGCCTGGAACGACCACGGCGTGGTGGTGGTGCGCTGCGTGGTCTCGGCGCGCATCCCCTCCGGGCTGTGCCTGCTCTACCACGCGCCGGAGCGGACCATCGGCGTGCCCACGAGCCCGGAGCGCGGCGGCAAGCGGGCCGGCGGCCACAACAGCCTGACCCGCGTGCGGCTCAAGCCCACGCTCATGCTCGGTGGCTACGGCCAGTTCACCTTCGCCCTCAACTACTGGGGCCCCACCGGCAACAACCGGGACACCTTCATCCGCGTGCGCAAGCTCGCGGGCGCGCCGCAGTACTGAGGGGAAAACGCCATGAACGTGCGCTCGCAGATCGCGACCGTCTTCCACCTCGACAAGTGCATCGGGTGCCACACCTGCTCGGTGGCCTGCAAGAGCCAGTGGACCGACCGCCGCGGCATGGAATACGCGTGGTGGAACAACGTGGAGACGAAGCCCGGCACCGGCTACCCGGTCTCCTGGGAGGACCAGGAGCAGTACCAGGGCGGGTGGAAGAAGGACGGCGACCAGCTGAAGCTCCGGCAGGGCGGGCGCATCGCCAGCCTGTCGCGGATCTTCTCGAACCCGCTGCTCCCGGTGCTCGACGACTACTACGAGCCCTTCACCTACCGGTACGACGACCTCTTCACGGCCCCGGCCGGGAAGGACCAGCCCACCGCGCGCCCCATCTCGATGATCGACGGGAAGCCCATGGAGATCACGTCGGGCCCGAACTGGGACGACGACCTGTCGGGCTCCAACGTCTACGCCGCACAGGACCCGAACCTCGAGGGGCTCTCCGACGCCGAGCGGTCCGAGCTCCAGGGCATCGAGCGGATGGTCTTCTTCTACCTGCCCCGCATCTGCAACCACTGCCTGAACGCCGCCTGCGTGGCCGCCTGCCCGTCGGGGGCCATCTACAAGCGGGGCGAGGACGGCATCGTCCTCGTGAACCAGGACCGCTGCCGCGGCTGGCGCATGTGCGTGTCGGCCTGCCCGTACAAGAAGGTCTACTTCAACTGGTCCACCGGGAAGTCGGAGAAGTGCATCCTCTGCTACCCGCGGCTCGAGGCCGGCGAGGCCCCGGCCTGCTTCCACACCTGCGTGGGGCGCATCCGCTACCTGGGGGTGCTGCTCTACGACGCCGACCGGCTCGTGGAGGCGGCGGGCAAGACCGACGCCGAGCTGGTCGCGGCGCAGCGGTCGGTGATCCTCGACCCGTTCGACCCGGCCGTGGCCGCGGCGGCGGTGCGGAACGGCGTCCCCGACGCGGTGGTGGAGTCGGCGCGCCGCTCGCCCGTGTACCGGTTCGTGAAGGAGTGGGAGATCGCTCTTCCCCTCCACCCCGAGTACCGCACGCTGCCGATGCTCTTCTACGTGCCGCCGCTCCTCCCGGCCATGGCCCAGGACGCGGCCGAGGGCGAGCCCTCCTTCTTCACCTCGCTCGAGAAGGCGCGCCTGCCGGTGAAGTACCTGGCCTCCCTCTTCACCGCCGGGAACGAGGAGGAGGTGCGCCGCACCTACCGGAAGCTCATGGCCGTGCGCCTGCACCGCCGCTCGGTCCAGGTGGGCGACCTCCCGGCCGCGTCGGTGGCCCAGGCCATGGGAGAGGCCCGCCTCTCCGCCCCGGACGCCGACGCCATCTACCGGCTGACCTCGCTCGCCGGCATGGACGAGCGCATCGTCATCCCGCCCATGATGCGCGAGGGGCTCACCGAGCCCACCGTGGAGCCGCAGCGGCAGAACGCCGCCGGCTTCGCCTACCTTCGCCCGCCCCCCGGGAGGTGACCGTGACCGCCCACGACCGCCAGCGCCAGGTGTTCGGTGCGTTCGCCGAGCTCCTCACCTACCCTGCCTCCGATCCCGCCCCGGCGGCCCGCCGCTGCCGGGACCTCCTCTCCGGCAAGCCCGCCGCGACGCTCGGCGCCTTCGTCTCCCGTGCCGAGCGGGCCCGACCCCACGAGATCGAGGAGGCCTACTCCTCCACCTTCGACCTCGACCCGGCCTGCGCCCCCTACGTCGGCCACCACCTGGCCGGCGAGACCCCCAAGCGCGGGATCTTCATGGCCCGGCTGGCCGACGCCTACCGCGAGGACGGCTTCGAGGGCGGCGCGCCGTCGGGGGAGCTGCCCGACCACCTCTCGGTGGTTCTCCGCTACCTGGCCGCAGTTCCCGGCGGACCCCGGCGGCAGGCGCTCCTCGAGGACGCGCTCGTCCCCGCGCTCGAGAAGATGCTCGCCGCCCTGCCCGATCCGGAGAGCGTCTACCGCCCGGTGCTCGCGGCGCTCCG
Source organism: Anaeromyxobacteraceae bacterium (assembly GCA_035429785.1). Classification (GTDB taxonomy): domain Bacteria; phylum Myxococcota; class Myxococcia; order Myxococcales; family Anaeromyxobacteraceae; genus CAIOAK01. The sequence goes on along the minus strand of DAOMFN010000049.1, from coordinate 1,828 downwards.
CGAGGAGGTGACCCCGTGAACGGATTCCTGTTCGGCGTCGTCCCGTACGTGGCGTTCGGCCTGTTCGTCGTCGGCTCGCTCCGGCGCTTCCGCGACATGCGGTACACGGTGACCACCTCGTCGTCGCAGATGCTCGAGAGCCGGCTCCAGTTCTGGGGCTCGGTCTCCTGGCACTACGCCATCCTGCTCGTGCTGGCCGCGCACCTCGTGGCCATCTTCCTGCCCGGCACGATGACGGCGCTCCTCTCCGCCCCGGGGCGGCTCGTGGTCATCGAGGTGACCGGTCTCGCGCTCGGGATCACCGCGCTCTGGGGGCTCGTGGTGCTGGGGTTCCGGCGCCTCTCCCTACGCGGCGAGACCACCTGGCTCGACTGGACGGTGATGGCGCTCCTCCTCCTGCAGGTGGCCACCGGGGTCTACACCGCGGTGGCGGCGCGCTGGGGGTACGCCTGGTTCACCCACGTGGCCACGCCCTGGCTGGCCTCGCTGGTGCGCCTCTCCCCGCGCACCGACCTGCTCGCGGTGATGCCCTGGCCGTTCCAGGTCCATGCCGTGAACGCCTTCGTGCTGCTGGCCCTCGTCCCCTTCACCCGCCTCGCCCACGCGTTCGTCGCGCCGGTCGAGTACCTGTGGCGGCTGCCGCAGGTGGTCATCTGGCGCCGGCCGCGCCCCGCCACCCCCGGAGGCTCCCGATGACGGCGCGCGTGCTCGAGCAGTGGGACGTCGAGGACAAGGGCTTCTGGGCGAACGAGGGGCGCGCCATCGCGCAGCGGAACCTCTGGATCTCCATCCCGGCGCTGCTGCTCTCCTTCGCGGTCTGGATGGTCTGGAGCGTGGTGGTCGTGCGCCTGCCGGAGGTCGGCTTCACCTACTCCACCGACCAGCTCTTCTGGCTGGCGGCGCTGCCCGGGCTGTCGGGCGCGACGCTCCGCATCTTCTACTCCTTCATGGTGCCCATCTTCGGCGGGAGGCGCTGGACGGCCATCTCCACGGCCTCGCTGCTCCTCCCGGCCGTGGGCATCGGCTTCGCCGTGCAGGACCCGTCCACGTCCTACGGGACCATGCTGGCGCTCGCGCTCCTCTGCGGCTTCGGCGGCGGCAACTTCGCCTCCAGCATGGCGAACATCAGCTTCTTCTTCCCCAAGGAGCAGAAGGGCACCGCGCTCGGCCTGAACGCCGGGCTCGGCAACCTGGGCGTCTCCACCGTGCAGTTCGTGGTCCCCCTCGTGATCACCGCCGGGGTGTTCGGAGCCCTGGGAGGCCCGCCGCAGGTGACGTCGAAGGGCGCCTCGATCTGGCTCCAGAACGCCGGGTTCGTCTGGGTCCCGTTCGTGGCCGTGACCACCGTGGCGGCCTGGTTCGGGATGAACGACATCGCCTCCGCCCGGGCATCCTTCCGCGAGCAGTCGGTGATCTTCCGGCGCAAGCACAACTGGATCATGTGCTGGCTCTACACCGGCACCTTCGGCTCCTTCATCGGCTACTCGGCCGGCCTGCCGCTCCTCATCAAGTCCCAGTTCCCCGGCGTGGACCCGGTGAAGTACGCCTTCCTGGGGCCGCTCGTGGGCGCGCTGGCCCGGCCGGTGGGTGGCTGGCTCGCGGACAAGCTGGGGGGGGCGCGCGTCACGCTCTGGAACTTCGTCGCCATGGCGGCCGCCGCCGGCGGGGTGATCGCCTTCCTGCCCGAGTGGAGCAAGCACAAGGGGCTCCACGAGGGGAGCTTCCCGGGCTTCCTGGCCATGTTCCTCCTCCTCTTCGTCACCTCCGGCATCGGCAACGGCTCCACGTTCCGCATGATCCCGGTGATGTTCCTCACCTTCCACGAGCG
>DAOMFN010000048.1:1208-8665 GCA_035429785.1 Anaeromyxobacteraceae bacterium | reverse complement strand
CTGAAAGAAATTGATTCCCGGGTCGGCCGGGCATAGAGTCGCGCCGTCTCCCCACTCCACCCGTTCACCAGAGGTGCGGCATGAAGGCTCCCCGGAAGGACAGCGCGAGGAAGAGCATCTTCGACGAGTCGATGGAGGCGTTCTACCGCGCCGCCGAGCTCATCAAGCTCGACCCCCGCGTCCGGCTGGAGCTCGAGGAGCCCGACTTCGAGCACATCTTCTACATCACCATCGAGACCCGCGACCGGCTCGTCCCGCTGTCGAAGGAGGAGGAGACCCACTTCAAGGACCTCCCGGCCTCGTCGGTGAAGGCCGGCGAGGCGCTCGAGCCGCTCGCCAACGGCCACTTCGTGCTCCACCGCCGGGCGCTCCTCAAGGCCGACATCACGCTCCGCGAGGGCGTGCTCCGCATCCCCAAGCGCGGCCTCTTCCGCATCGAGAAGGGCGGCCCCAAGAAGTTCAAGGCCTACCGCATCCAGTACAACCAGGTCCGCGGCCCCTACAAGGGCGGCGTCCGCTACCACAAGGACGTCTCCCTCGACCTCTTCAAGGCGCTGGCCGCCGACATGACCTGGAAGACCGCCATCGCCGACATCCCCTTCGGCGGCGCCAAGGGCGGCGTGCGCATCGACCCCTCCGCCTACTCCAGGGAGGAGCTCGAGCACGTCACGCTCCGCTTCATCTACAAGCTGAAGAACCTCATCGGTCCCTACGTCGACATCCCCGCACCCGACGTGAACACCAACCCCGAGATCATGGCCATCATGATGCGCCAGTGGACCGACGGCGCCCGGATGCCGCACGCCGAGCGCGGCGTGGTCACCGGCAAGGACGTCCGCATCGGCGGCTCGGAGGGGCGCGCCAAGGCCACCGGCCAGGGCACCGTCTACTGCCTCGAGGAGTGGGCCCGCTGGCGCGGGGAGAGCCTGGCCGGCAAGCGGGTGCTCGTGCAGGGCTTCGGCAACGTGGGCACGGCCTCGGCCGAGATCCTCCACGCCATGGGGGCGAAGATCGTCGCCGTCCAGGACGCCTGGGGCACCATCGTGAACGAGAAGGGCGTCGACGTGCCCGCGCTGCTCGCCCACTGCGCCACCCCCGACAACCTGCGCCGCAGCGTGGAGGGGTTCACCGGGGCGAGCCCGATGAAGCGCGACGACTTCTGGAAGGTGGACGCCGAGATCGCCATCCCGGCCGCCCTCGGCGGCACCATCACCGGCGACGTGGCCGAGCACCTCAAGGTGCAGGTCGTGGCCGAGGCCGCCAACGGCCCCACCACCCCGGACGGCGACCGCGTGCTGCGCGAGCGGAAGATCGACCTCATCCCGGACATCATCTGCAACGCCGGCGGCGTCACCGTCTCGTACTACGAGTGGCTGCAGAACCTCCGCATGGAGCACTGGAGCGAGGCCGAGGTGAACAACCGGCTCGAGCGGGCCATCAAGGCGAACTACGGCATCATCCACGACATCTCCACCGACAGCCCGCAGAAGACGCCGCTCTACGACTCGCGCCGCTACGCGGTGGGCAAGAAGATCGACACCCGCACCGCCGCCATGGCGCTCGCGCTCCGGCGCATCGAGGCCCACTACCTCCTCGAGGGCTTCTCGCAGTAGCGGTGCAAGGGGCCGCGGCCGCCCCCGGGGCCGGCCGCGGTCACGCGTCGTCGCCGCAGACCACCGGCAGGAACTCGTCCCGGCGCTCGGCGAGGAGCCGCGCCTCGCGGGGCAGGGCCGCGCGGAGCACCACGAGCCCTCCCAGCCCCATCGCCGCCCAGCCTCCCACCAGCACCGCCGTCGACTCGAGCCGGATGGCGAGGAGCGCCGGCAGCGCGAAGGCGCCCATCACCGCCGAGGCGATGGCCATGCCGATGAGCCCGGAGGCCGTGGAGAGCGCCGCGCTCCGCTGCACGGCGAAGGAGGCGGCCTTGGGTCGCAGGATGGAGACCAGGTTCCCCGCAGCGACGAGCCAGGGGAACGCGGCGGCGTGGAGCACGAGCGCGGCGGCGAAGGCCCAGGGCGGCGGCCCGCCCCGCCCCACCGCGGCCATGGCCGCCGCCGACACGAGGAAGAGGACGAGGCTGAAGCCGTAGAGCACGAGCGCCTTGGCGCGCAGCACGGCCGAGAGCTCCACCGGGGCGAGGAACAGGGCCCGCGCCCCACCCCGCTCCCAGCCGAAGGCGTTCAGCCAGAAGGCCTGCAGGAGCAGGTGCGCGTAGACGGCGGCGCCGAGCAGCGGCAGCGCGCGCACCACCTCACCGGCCTCCGCGGGGATTCGCGGCTCGACCTTCCAGGCCACGAAGGCCATGAGCGCAGGCGCGAGGAGCAGGTCGACCCGCGCGAGCGGCTGGCGCAGGAGGTACCGGACCTCCTTCTCCAGGAGCGCGCCCCGGCGCCCGGCGAGCCATCCCGGCCGGACCGCCTCCGGTGCGCCCCGGGCCCCTTCCCCGCTCCCGCCGCCGGTCCGCGCCTGGGCGAGCGCGATCCGGAAGGAGAGCCACCCGGCGGCGGCCGTGGCGAGCACGAGCCCGGCGAGCCAGGGCAGGGCCGCGAGCGGCCGCCCGGCGAAGAGCGCACGGGCGGCCCCCGCGGGGAAGGCGGCGGGCCAGGCCAGCCACTGCAGGATCCGGAGCGGACCGAGGAGATCCCCCACGACCCGGAACGGGCGCTCCGATGCGAGTTGCAGGACGCCCAGGATGGCGATCGAGGCGACCACCGAGAGCACGGTCGCCCACTCCCGGATGCGCCGCGTGCTGAGGAACCAGGCGAGGACCTCCTGGAGCAGCGCGACGAAGACCACCGTTGCCGCGGCGAAGGCCACGAGCGTCAGCGCGAGGAGCAGGAGCCACGCGCCCGGGCGGGCCAGCGCCGCCCCCACGAAGACCCCACCCAGCATCGCGCCCCAGGCGACGCCCATCGGATCCCCGAGGACCCCGGTGGCGAGGCCGATGCCGTACACCCGCGCCGGCGGCACCGGGTAGACGAGGAACCGGCGCAGGTCGAGCCCTTCCCGGTCGTTCAGCGTCAGGCTCACCGCCGTCCAGGTCTGCCAGAGCCCGAAGAAGATGGCCGCCGCCCCCACGTCGCTGCGGAGGCCGCCGCCGGCCTTCACGGCCTGGAAGGCGCCGTAGCCGACGGCGATGGCGAACCCGATCCCGACGGGCACGGCGATGGCGACGAGCACCACCGTCGCCACGCCCTCGGCGATGCCGCCCCGGGCCGTGAACCGCCGCCAGAGCAGCCGCGCCCGGAGCTCGACGAGCGCCTCGAGCTCCCGCCTCACGCCGGATCCGCCCCGAGCCAGGAGAGTCCGGTCCCGGCCGGACGCTCCTCCCCCACCATCCGGATGAAGGTCTCCTCGAGCGAGCCCGTGGCCCGCACCTCGTCGAGCGTCCCCTGGGCCACCAGCCGCCCACGGTGGATGATGCCCACGTGGGTGACGAGCCGCTCCACCACCTCGAGGACGTGGCTCGTGAGGAAGATGGTGAGCGTCCGGCGCGCCACGAGGTCCTGCAGCATGCGCCGGATGCCGGACACCGCGACGGCGTCGATGCCCTCGAAGGGCTCGTCGAGGAAGAGCAGGTCCGGCCCGTGGATGAGGGCGCAGGCGAGCGCCAGCTTCTTCTTCATCCCGTGGCTGTAGTCCTGGACGAGCTTGCCGCCCTCGCCCGCGAGCTCCATCGCCTCGAGGAGCTCGCCGGCGCGGAGGGCCGAGGTCTCCCGGTCGAGCCCGTAGAGCTGCCCCTGGATCCGCAGCATCTCGGCGCCGGAGAGCCGCTCGAAGAGGGCCAGCCCGTCCGGCACCACCCCGATGCGCCCCTTCACCGAGAGCCCGTCCCGGGAGAGGTCGGCGCCGAGCACCCGCGCCTCCCCGCCGCTCGGACGGAGGAGGCCGGTCAGCATCTTCATCGTCGTGCTCTTGCCCGCCCCGTTCGGCCCCAGGAAGCCGTAGAAGGCTCCGGCGGGGACCCGCAGGTCGAGCCCCTCCACCGCCGGCTTGCCGTCGAAGAGGCGGGTGAGCCCACGGGTCTCGACGGCCAGTCGGCTTCCCACGGCGAACGGCTCGGCCATCCGGAACCGATAACACGGCGGGCGGCGGCTCGCCCGGCGGGAGCCCTGCGGCTCAGTGCAGGGTCCGCAGCGCCTCTCCCCGGGCCTCGAAGTACAAGAACCGGACGCCCATGCCCTGCACGCTCGCGTGGACGTCCTGCCCGGTGCGCCGACCCACGAGGTGGCACACGTAGCGGACCTCGGCCACCGCGATCATGTCGCCGGAATCGGAGGGGAAGGCGATGCGCACCTGGGACCCGATGGGATGCGGCGTGGAGGTCTCCACGAACATGCCGCCCTCGGAGATGTTGCGCGCGATCCCCATCCCGGAGCCGTGCTCCCCGTCGAGCCAGACCGGGAACACCTTGTCGAGGCGGTTCCCGCCCCGACGGTCCACCCTTCCGGGTGATTCCGCCTCGCCACCCTCGACCATCCGCCGCAGCCAGGACATCGAAAGGAAAGCCTCCGCCGTCAAGGTACGGCGGAGGCTCCATGTCGTCAAAATAACGACTTCGACCTACATCATCCCACCCTACTTCTTCTTGTCGGGCTTCTCCGGGGTCTCCGGCTCGGGAATCTTGACCGGGAGGTAGGTGGCCATGTTCCCGCGCTTCACCCGCAGGAGCAGGACGTCGCCCGGCTTGGCCTTGGAGACGGAAGCCGAGACCTGCTCCGGCTTCGAGACGGCCTCCTGGGCCACCTCGAGGATCACGTCGCCGCGCTGTAGCCCGGCGCGGGCTGCCGCGCCGTCGGGGGAGACCTCGGCCACGAGCACCCCGCCCTCGCCCTCGATCTTGAGCTGGCGGGCCATCTCCGGCGTCACCGCCTGGAGCCGGACGCCGAGCTTGGCTCCCTTCACCTCGGCGCCGTCCCCGTCGCCGGCGTCGCCGTCCTCGCCGGTGTCGCCGCGGGCGATGGCGTCCTCGTCCGGCCGGGTGCCGAGCGTGACGGCCACCTCCTGCTTCTTCCCCTTGCGGTAGAGGGTGAGGTTCGCCTTGCCGCCGGGATTGGTGGCCGCCACCGCGCGGGTGAGCTGGCCGCGGTCCTCGACCGGCTTGCCGTTCACGGCCACGACGACGTCGCCCGCCTTCACGCCCGCCTTGGCGGCCGGGCCCTTCGCGACCACGTCCTGGACCACGGCTCCCTTGGTCCCCTCGGCGAGCCCGAAGCCGCGGGCCAGCTCGGGGGTGAGGTCACCCACGGTCACGCCCAGGTAGCCGCGCGCGATCTTCACGCCCTTCTCGAGCTGGGGCAGGAGCTGCTTCGCGAGGTTGATGGGCACGGCGAACCCGATCCCCTGGCCGATCTGCGGGGAGACGATGGCGGTGTTGATGCCCACCACCTCGCCCTTCATGTTGAAGAGCGGGCCGCCGGAGTTGCCCGGGTTGATGGCCGCGTCGGTCTGGATGAAGTCGTCGAAGGGCCCGTTCTGGAGGGTGCGCGCCTTGGCCGAGACCATGCCGAAGCTGGCGGATCCGGAGAGCCCGAAGGGATTGCCGAGCGCGAGGACGAAGTCGCCCTGCTCGAGCGCGTCGGAGTCGCCGAGGGCGACGGTGGGGAGGTCGTGGGGCGCCTTCTCGAGCCGGATGAGGGCCACGTCGGTGGGCGGGTCCTTCCCCACCACCTTGGCCATGAACTCGCGGCCGTCGGAGAGCTTCACCTTGATCTCGGTGGCGTCGCCGACCACGTGGTTGTTCGTGAGGACGTAGCCGTCCTTGTTGATGATGAAGCCCGAGCCCAGGCTGTTGGAGCGGAACTCGGGCATCTCTCGCGGCTGGCCGTAGAAGCGCTCGAAGAACTCGTCCATCGGGCCGCCCTGCCCGCCCGGACCGCCCTGGGGGCCGCGGTAGCCGGGCACGCGGGGATGGTTCTTCGTGACCGTCGTCGTGGCGATGTTCACCACCGCCGGCTTGAGCTGCTTCACGAGGGGTGCGAGCGAGCCCCCGGTGACCGGGACGGTGGGGGCCGCGGCGGCGGTGGCCGGCAGCTCGCGCCAGAGTTGCCCTGCGGCGGCGGTGGCGGCTCCGGCGTCGGCGCGGCTCTCCCGCGTGCAGGCCAGGGTGACGGCCACGGCGGCCGCCGCGACCAGGGACAGCGAAAGCACTCGTCTCATGGAGCCTCTCTCTCGATCGATGTGGGTCCCGAAAACATGCTGAAAACGTGGGTTGACGGCGTGAAATTCCCGGACCCGGGAGGGCTAGCCGCGGGCCAGCTTGCCGACGCGGACCCGTGCGGGGCGCAGCACCCGGTCGCCGATCCGCCAGCCCGAGCGCGCCTCCTCGACGACGACGCCGTCCTGCCCCTCGTCCGTCACGGGAGCGAGGTCGACGGCCTCGCCGGTGCGCGGGTCGTAGGGCAGCCCGAGGACGTCGATGCGGGTCGCCCCGAGCTCGGCGATGCGCTTCTCCAGGGTCGCCAGGGTGAGCCGAACGCCCTCCCGGAGATCGCGGAGCTGGGGGGGCTCGGCGCCGGCCCCTGTCCGGGCGGCGGCGAGCGCGAGCTCGAGCCCGTCGTGGGTCTCGAGCAGCGTCTGGGCGAGCCGCGACTTCTCCGCCTCGAGCACCCGCTCCTTCTCCCGCTCGACGCGTTGCCGGAACGCCTTCCCGTCCTCGACCAGGGTCGCGCAGGCCCGCGCCAGCTCGTCGATCCGGGCGGCCTGCGCCCTCACCGTCTCCTCCAGCTCGCCGAACCCCGGCGTCGGATTTCCGCTCACGCAATCCTCCCGCGACGCAACGTAAGGTCGCGAGAAGCCGTGTCAATTGCAAATCGGGGCGGCCACCCGGGTTCGGGTCAGAGGCCGAGCAGCCGGGCCACGGTCTTCTCGTCGGCGGCCGGGAACTCGTACTGGTCGAGCTCCTCCGGCCGGACCCACCGGTGGTCGTGGACCCGGGCGTTCTGGACGGCTCCCGCCCGGATCTCGCAGCGGTAGACGCAGAAGTCGATGTCGTAGCTCGCGTAGGAGTGCTCGACGTGGACCACCCGCTCGCCCACCCGGACGGAGATGTCCATCTCCTCCTCGAGCTCGCGGGCCAGCGCCTCCTCGTCGGTCTCGCCCGGCTCGACGCGCCCGCCCGGGAACTCCCAGAGGAGGGGCAGCGTCGCGGTGGGCGCGCGCTGGGTGATGAGGTAGCGCCCGTCCTTCTCGATCATCGCGCCCACCACCCGGATCTTGCGCCGCATCCGACCTCCGCCCGCGGCGGCCACGCGCCCGCAGGACGAAGCATTGTAGAATCGACGCACCATGGCGTCCATCCGCTTCCTCGGCGGTGCAGGGACGGTCACCGGCTCCCGGTTCCTCGTCGAGGCCGGGGGGCGCCGCGTGCTCGTCGAGTGCGGCCTCTTCCAGGGGCTGAAGGAGCACCGGCTGCGGAACTGGGCTCCCTTCCCGGTCCCGGCGGCGAGCATCGACGC
>DAOMFN010000048.1:0-1108 GCA_035429785.1 Anaeromyxobacteraceae bacterium | reverse complement strand
CCCATCCTCCCCGACCCGGAGCCGCCGCCCGAGGCCGACGTCCTCGTCCTCGAGTCGACCTACGGCGACCGGGATCACCCGTCGGGGTCCCCGGCCGCGGCGCTCGAGCGGGAGATCGTCGGAGCGGTGGCCCGGGGCGGGGCGGTGGTCATTCCGGCCTTCGCCGTCGGGCGGACCCAGGAGGTGCTCTTCCTCCTTCGCGAGCTGGAGCAGTCGGGGCGCATCCCGGTGCTCCCGGTATTCGTGGACTCCCCCATGGCCTCCGACGCCACGCCGGTGTACCGGGCGCACCGGGAGGATCACGACACCGAGATGGACGCCCTCCTCGCCCGGGGCATCGAGCCTCTGGCCCCGCGCAGGCTCGCCTTCACCCGGACCGTCGACCAGTCGAAGGCGCTGAACCGCCTTCACGGGCCCTGCATCATCCTCTCCGCCTCGGGGATGGCCACCGGGGGGCGCGTGCTCCACCACCTCGAGCGGCGCCTGCCCGAGCCGTCCACCACCGTGCTCCTCGTCGGGTTCCAGGCGGCGGGGACCCGCGGCGCCCGGCTGCTGGCGGGGGCGGAGACCCTGCGCATGCACGGCAAGGACGTCCCGGTCCGGGCGCGCGTGGTCTCGCTGCCTGGATTCTCCGCCCACGGCGACCGGAGCGAGATGACCCGCTGGCTGGACGGCTTCTCCCGTCCGCCGGCCCTCACCCTCTGCGTCCACGGGGAGGGCGACGCGCTCGCAGCCCAGGCGGAGCGGGTGTCCGCCCGCGGCTGGACGGTCCGCGTGCCGGAGTACCTCGAGAGCGTGGAGCTCCCGTGATCGCCTTCGCCCGGACGGGGCGGACCCGGATGGTCGACGGCGCGATGGGGACGGCCCTCGTCGGCCGGGGTCTTCCCCCCGCCCGCGTACCGGAGCACTGGGTCCTCGAGCGTCCGGAGGAGGTGGTCCGCGTCCACGCCGCACACGTCGCCGCCGGAGCGGAGGTGGCCCTGACGTGCACCTTCAACATCGCCCGGCTCGACGTCGCCGCGCGCGGCCTCGTGGTCGAGGACGTCGCCCGGCGAGCCGTCCTCCTCGCGCGCGCGGCCCGGGCCCGGGCGGTTGCCGGCTGCACCGG
>DAOMFN010000047.1:0-8679 GCA_035429785.1 Anaeromyxobacteraceae bacterium | reverse complement strand
TGGCCGGAGCAGAAGCGACCGAAGGTGTTGCGCGCGTTGCGCCAGTCGGCGCTGCGGTCGACACAGTTCGCGCCGTTCCAGACAGCGACCTGCGCGAAGGCCAGCTTGCCGGACTGGACCGCGACGGGGCCACGGTGTGGCTCCGCGCCGGCTCGGGGACGCCGGTCGCCCCCGGCAACCTGGCGCCGTCCGTCGTCCGGGGGCTCGTGCTCTCCCCCTCCGAGGAGGTCGACGTGCTCGACGCCACCACGGGTGCGCACCTGGGCCGCGTCCCCGCGCACGCCCCCTCCCGGATGGTCGCGGGAGACGACCTCGCCGTGTGGGCCGTCGACGCGGACGGCCTCGTCACCGGCGCCCGCGTCCGCGGGCACCTGTCGCTCCTGCCCGGGCGGCCCCGCTCCTAGACGCCGAGGAACAGGCGGCGCCCGAAGTTGGCCGCCACCCGCGCCGCGAAGATGCGCTGGGCCGAGGTCTCGATGTCGTAGGGCACGCGGACGTACTCCACCGTCCCCGCGTCGGTGTCGTGCACGACGAAGCAGGCCCGGTTGTCGTAGTCGCGCGGCTGGCCCACCGCCCCCACGGTGACGACGTACCGGTAGTCCGGGCGCATGCGGAACTTCCGGCCGTTCACCTCCATCACCTCGCTGCCGGGCCGGAGCGCGAAGACCTTGGTGAGGTGGGAGTGGCCGATGAAGGTGACCCGCGGCAGGGCGTCGAGGTGCGGCAGGAGCTCGGCCGCCTGCTCGCTCGCCAGGATGTAGTCGTAGGCCTCCGGCTGCAGCGGGGAGCCGTGGCTGAAGCCGACGTCCCCCTCCCGGTGCGCGTAGGGGAGGCCCGCCAGCCAGTCCATGTTCTCTGGCCGGAGCACGCTCGCGGTCCAGTCGAGGGCGTGGCGGGCGGCGTCGTAGTAGAAGCCGTAGTCCATCCGGCCGGAGACCGCCGCGTCGTGGTTGCCGAGCAGCGCCACGGAGGCGAGGGCGCGGACGCGCTCGCAGCACTCGTTCGGGCTCGCCCCGTAGCCGACCACGTCGCCCAGGCAGGCCACGCGGTCGATCCCGAGCCCGGCGATGGCCCGCTCCACCTCGGTCAGGGCCTCGAGGTTGGCGTGGACGTCGCTCAGGACGGCGATGCGCATGGGGCTACCCGCGCCGACCCAGGGGCAGGACGGGGACGTCGAGGTCGTCGAAGTGGGCCAGCCGGCGGAACTCCCCGTAGCGGGCCTGGATCTCGTGTGGCCCGAGGTCGCGCAGCCGGTCGAGGCTGAAGCGCTCCACCGCGAAGCTGGCCACCACGCTGCCCACGACGATGGCCCGGCGCATGGCGGCCGCGTCGAGCGAGCCCGACCGTGCCAGGTAGCCCATGAAGCCGCCGGCGAAGGAGTCGCCGGCCCCGGTCGGGTCGAAGAGCTCGGCGAGCGGATAGGCGGAGCTCGCGAAGACCTCCTCGCCGGAGAAGTAGAGGGCGCCGTACTCCCCGCGCTTCACGACCACCGCCCGGGGGCCGTAGCCGAGGATGGCCCGGGCGGCCTTCACGACGTTGTGCTCCCCGGCGAGCTGCCGGGCCTCGGCGTCGTTCACGAAGAGCAGGTCGACCCGCTTCAGCACCTGGAGGAGCGACGGCCGCTTGGAGGTGATCCAGAAGTTCATCGTGTCCATCGCCACGATGCGGGGGGCGCGGACCTGGTCGAGCACCCGGAGCTGGAGATCCGGGTCGATGTTCCCGAGGAAGACGTGGGTCGAGTCGCGGAACGCCTCCGGGAGCTCCGGGCGGAAGTCGGCGAAGACGTTGAGCTGGGTGTCGAGCGTGTGGGCCTGGTTCAGGTCGAACTCGTAGCGCCCCTTCCAGCGGAAGGTGCGTCCCGGCCGCCGCTCCAGGCCGGAGAGGTCCACGCCCCGGGACCGCAGGAAGTCGAGGTGGGCCTCGGGGAAGTCCTCGCCCACCACCGCCACGACGCGCACCGGCGCGAAGAAGCTGGCCGCGGTGGAGAAGTAGGTCGCCGAGCCTCCCAGGACGTCGTCGCGGACGCCGAAGGGCGTCTGGAGGGAGTCGAGGGCCACCGAACCCACCACGAGCAGTGCCATGGTGCGGTGCTCTACCCCGCTAGTCCGCTACCGGTCAACGCCGGCGTTCCCGCGGCGGGGCGCCGGCGCGGGTCGCCGGGGCCGCCCTCGGCCGCCAGCTGGCCACAGGCCGCCGCGATGTCCCTCCCCCGGTTGCGGCGGACCACGGCGGTCACGTTGGCGGCCACGAGCCGAGCGAGGAAGGACTCCACCCGATCCGGGGCGGGGGCGCGGAAGCCCAGGCCGGGGTTCTCGTTGTAGGGGATGAGGTTCACCTTGGCCGGGATGCCGCGGAGCAGCCGGGCGAGGCGGGCGGCGTCCTCGTCGGAGTCGTTCACCCCGCCGAGGAGCACGTACTCGAAGGTGATGCGGCGGCCCCGCTTCATGGGGAAGTCCCGGCAGGCCTGGAGCAGCTCGGCGATGGGCCACTTCCGGTTGAGCGGCATGATCGCGTCGCGGACCGCGTCGGTGGTGGCGTTCAGGGAGACCGCGAGCTTCACGTCGGTCTCCTCCCCGAAGCGGCGCATCTCCGGGACGATGCCGGAGGTGGAGACGGTCACGTGGCGGTTCGAGAAGTTGGGCCCGTCCTCGGAGCGGAGGATGGCGAGCGCCCCCTTCACCGCGTCGTAGTTGTGGAGCGGCTCGCCCATGCCCATGAAGACCAGGTTGGTGAGCGGACGGGGGCCCGCCCCCTCCCCCAGCTCGACGAGGCGACGGTTGGCCCGCGCCACCTGGTCCACGATCTCGCCGGCGGTCAGGTTGCGCGCGAGCCCCATCGTGCCGGTCATGCAGAAGGTGCAGCCCACCGCGCAGCCGGCCTGGGTGGAGACGCAGAGCGTCTTGCGCCCCGGCTCCGGCATGTAGACCGACTCGACGAGCTTCCCGTCGTGGGTGCGCCACGTCCACTTCACCGTGCCGTCGGCGGAGCGCCGCTCCTCCGCCCGCGCGAGCGGCCGCAGCGGATGCAGGGCGGCGAGCCGCTCGCGGAACGCGGCCGGGAGGTCGGACATCTCGTCCAGTGTGGCCGCCCCCTTCTGGTGCAGCCAGCGGAAGAGCTGGCGTGCCCGGTAGGGCTTCTCGCCCAGGCGGGCGACGAGCGCGTCGATCTCCCCCCGCGAGAGCGAGCGCAGGTCGGCGGGCCCCTCCGGTGCCACCTCAGCTCCCCCCGGCCTCGACCGCCACCGGCTCGACCCGCGCGATCTCCACCCGGGTCACCCGCCGCTCGTCGGCCCCTCGAACCGTGAAACGGAACCCGCCGTGCTCGACGTGGGCCCCGACCGGCGGGACGCGCCCGGCCGAGGCGGTCACGAAGCCGCCCAGGGTCTCGTAGTCCCCCTCGTCCGGGAAGCGGAGCAGGCCCGGCCGCCCCGGCTCGACCCCGGCGTCGCGGTCCACGAACTCCTCGAGCTCCCGGAGGGGGACCGCCGCGTCGGCGACCCAGACGCCGTGGCCGAGGCTCTTCACCGGCGCGGACTCGGCGTCGCCCTCGTCCTGGATCTCGCCCACGATCTCCTCGAGGACGTCCTCGAGGGTGACGACGCCGCTCGTCCCCCCGAACTCGTCCACCACCACGGCGAGGTGGGTCTTCCGCCGCTGCATCTCCTTCAGCAGCCGCGAGACCTTCATCTGCTCGGGCACGAAGAAGGCGGGCTTGAGCACCCGGTCCCAGGGGAACGGCCCGCTGCCGCGGCCGAGCTCGAGCACCGCGTCGCGCACCATGAGAACGCCGACCACGTTGTCCACCGATCCGTCGTAGACCGGCATCCGGCTGTAGGGGTTCTCCGCCACGATGCGGACGATCTCCTCGCGCGGCGCGTCCCGGTCGATGGCCACCATCCGCGTGCGGGGGACCATGATCTCCTTCACCACCCGGTCGGCGAACTCGAGGACGCTGTTCAGCAGCTCCTCCTTCACCTCGTCGAGCACGCCCTCCCGGGTGCCCATCTCGATGATGTACTCGATCTCCTCGCTGGTGACGGCCGGGCCCGGGGCCTCCTTGCCGCCGCCGAAGAGGCGCATCAGCCCGTGCGTGGCGCGGACCAGCCCGACCGACACCGGCCAGAGCAGGAACGACACCAGGCTCGCGAACGGGATGAGGGCCATGGCGAAGCGGACGGGGTGGCGCTTCGCGAGCGTCTTCGGGACCACCTCGCCGGCGAAGAGGGCCAGCACCGTCGCGATCGCGGTGGCCACGCCGAGCGAGGTCGCCGCCGAGAAGCCGTAGACCGACGCCATCGTGGCCGCGATCTCGCCGGCCAGCACGCCGCCCCCGATGTTGAGGAGCGTGTTGGTGACGAGGACCGCCGAGAGCACCCGCTCGGGGTGGTCGATCCAGATGCGGAGCATGCGGGCCCGCCTGCCACCCGACTCGACCAGCTGGCGGGCCTTCAGGTCCCCGAGCGCGGTGAGCGCCGTCTCGGACGCCGACGTCAGAGCCGATCCGAGGATCACGGCGAAGGCCGCCACCCACTGCCATGTCGCCACGCCGAACACGAGGCTTCTCCGTATAGCGGCGCGCCCCGCACCGGGCTGTCCCGGGCGGGGCGCGCTCGAACGCCGTCAATGATTCCGGCTGGTTACCGCTTGTTCACCCACTCGTAGGAGTGGACCTCGACCTCGGGGAAGAAGTAGGCGATCTCGGTCCGGGCCGTCTCCGGCGCGTCGGAACCGTGCACCGTGTTCTTCTCGATGTCGGTGGCGAAGTCGGCGCGGAGCGTGCCCGGCGCGGCCTTCTTCGGGTCGGTCGCCCCCATGACCTCGCGGTTCTTCGCGATGGCGCCCTCGCCCTCGAGGACCATGAGCACCACCGGGCCGCTCGTCATGAACTTCACCAGGTCGGCGAAGAACGGGCGCGCCTTGTGGACCGCGTAGAAGCCCTCGGCCTCGCCCTGCGAGAGCCGCTTCAGCTTGATCGCGATGGGCTTCAGGCCGGCCGCCTCGAACCGCGAGATGACCTTGCCGATGACGCCCTTCTCGACCCCGTCGGGCTTGATGATGGAAAACGTCCTCTCGATCGCCATGTGTTCTCTCCTGTCGTCTACTTCCGGGAACTCTTCCTGGACCCCGCAGCCTTCGCGGCCGCCTTCGGGGCGGCCTTCGGTGCGGCCTTGCGCACCGCGGCCGCCGCGGGCCGGCTGGACTTCGCCACCGGCCGGTCCTCCTCGCGCGCCCGGGGCTTCCGGCCGGCGAGCATCTCCTTCATGGCCTGACCGAGCGTGGACGGGGACTCGCAGACCCGGATGCCGGCGTCGCGCATGATGGCCATCTTGGCCTCGGCGGTGTCGCCGCCGCCGGAGATCACCGCTCCGGCGTGCCCCATCCGCTTGCCCGGGGGCGCGGTGCGGCCGGCGATGAACCCCACCACCGGCTTCGTCATGTTGGCCTTCACCCACTCGGCGCCGCGGGCCTCCTCGGTGCCGCCGATCTCGCCGATCATGATGACGCCCTCGGTGTCGGGATCGGCCTCGAAGAGCCGGAGGACCTCGATGAAGTCGAAGCCGTGGACCGGGTCGCCGCCGATGCCGACCGCGGTGGTCTGGCCGAGGCCGCTCTGGGTGAGCTGGAGCACCGCCTCGTAGGTGAGCGTGCCGGAGCGGGAGACCACGCCGACGCGCCCGGGGCGGTGGATGTGGCCGGGCATGATGCCGATCTTGCACTGGCCCGGGGTGATGACGCCCGGGCAGTTGGGACCGAGGAGCCGGACGCCGGGCTGATCCTGCAGGTAGCGCTTCACCTTCACCATGTCGAGGACCGGGATGCCCTCGGTGATGGCCACGACGAGCGGGATGCCCGCGTCGGCGGCCTCGATGATGGAGTCGGCGGCGTAGGGGGGCGGGACGAAGACGGCGGCGGCGTTCGCCCCGGTCTCCCGCACCGCCTGCTCGACGGTGTTGAAGATGGGGACCTGCCCCTGGAAGCGGGTCCCGCCGCGCCCCGGGGTGACGCCGGCCACGACCTGCGTCCCGTAGGCCAGCATCTGCTCGGAGTGGAAGCTGCCCGCGGAGCCGGTGATGCCCTGGACCACCACGCGCGTGCTGCGATCGACGAGGATGCTCATGGGTTCTCCCGCCTAGGCCTTGGCCGACCGGGTCGACGCGACGACCTTGCGCGCGGCGTCGCCGAGGTCCTCGGCGGCGATGATGTCGAGCCCGCTCTTCGCGAGGATCTCGTTGCCGAGCTCCACGTTGGTGCCCTGGAGCCGGACCACGAGCGGCATGCTGAGCCCCACCTGCCGGGCCGCCGCCACGACGCCGTTCGCGATGACGTCGCACTTCATGATGCCGCCGAAGATGTTCACCAGCACCGCCTTCACCTTGGGGTCCTGGAGGATGATCTTGAACGCCTCGGTGACCTTCTTCTCGTCGGCGCCGCCGCCCACGTCGAGGAAGTTGGCGGGCGATCCGCCGGCGAGCTGGATGACGTCCATGGTGGCCATGGCGAGGCCGGCGCCGTTCACCATGCACCCGATGTTGCCGTCGAGCGCGATGTAGGCGAGGTCGTACTCCTTCGCCTGGGTCTCCTTGGGATCCTCCTCGCCGGGGTCGCGCAGCGCCGCCACGTCGGGGTGGCGGAAGAGCGCGTTGTCGTCGAAGTTCATCTTGGCGTCGAGCGCGATGACGCCGCCCGTGGCGGTGACGACGAGCGGGTTCACCTCCGCGAGCGACGCGTCGGTGCGCATCACCGCCTTGTAGAGCCCGCTCGCGAACTTCACGAACGCCCCCACGCTGTCCCCCTGCAGGCCGAGCTGGAAGGCCAGCCGCCGGGCCTGGAAGGGCATGAACCCGATCAGCGGGTCCACCGTCTCCTTCAGGATCTTCTCCGGGCTCTTGTGGGCGACCTCCTCGATGTCCATGCCGCCCTCGGAGGAGGCCATGACGGTCATGCGCGCCTTCTCGCGGTCGAGGGTGATGGCCATGTAGAGCTCGCGCGCGATGCGCACGCCCTCCTCGATGTAGAGCTTGCGGACCTCCTGCCCCTCGGGGCCGGTCTGCGGGGTGTGGAGGACCATCCCGAGCAGCGCCTCGGCGTGGAGGCGGGCCTCCTCGGGGGAGCGGGCGAGCTTGATGCCACCCGCCTTCCCGCGACCGCCGGCGTGGATCTGGGCCTTCACGGCGCAGATGCCGCCGCCGAGCTGGCGCGCAGCTCCCTCCGCCTGCAGCGGCGTGGTGGCGAGGATGCCTCGGGGGATGGCGACCCCGAACTTCTTCAGGATTTCCTTGGCCTGGTACTCGTGGATCTTCACCGGGGCCTCCTCTCGTGCACCCTGCAGGGGCCGGTCGCCTCCCGCGGGCCTTTCTTCTATCCGTTCCGGGCATCCCCGGGGCAAAAAAGCGCCGGGGCCCGCGCCGCGCGGACCCCGGATCTGCACGCCTGGCGGCGGCTACAGCCGGGTCTCCTCGACCGACCTCCGCATGCTGGCCACGGCCCGCGCCAGCATCGCCTTCTCGGCATCGTCGAGCTCGAGCTCGACGATGCGCTCCACGCCGCCGGCGCCGATGACCACCGGGACCCCGACGAAGAGGCCGCTGACGCCGTACTGGCCGTCGAGCAGGGCCGAGCAGGGAAGCAGCCGCTTCTGGTCCCGGAGGTAGCTCTCCGCCATGGTCACCGCCGCCGCCGCCGGGGCGTAGAAGGCCGAGCCGGTGCCGAGCAGCGCCACGATCTCGCCGCCCCCCTTGCGGGTCCGCTCGACGATGCCGTCGAGGCGGGCCTGGTCGAGCAGGCGGGAGAGCGGGACCCCGTTCACCGAGGAGTAGCGGAGCAGCGGGACGAGCTCCTCGCCGTGCCCGCCGAGCATGGTCGCGCAGACGTCCTGGGGCGCCACGCCGGCCGCCTCGCCCACGAAGTGCTGGAAGCGGGCGGTGTCGAGGATCCCGGCCATCCCCACCACCCGGTTGCGCGGGAAGCCGGTGACCTTGTGCATGGCGTGGGCCATGGGCGCGAGCGGGTTCGTGACCACGATCACGAAGGCCTGGGGCGCGTGCTGGCGGATGCCCTCGGCCACCCGGGTGATGGCGGCCAGGTTCACCTGCAGGAGGTCGTCGAGCTTCATCCCCGGCTTGCGGGGCACGCCGGCGGTGACGATGCAGACGTCGGCGTCCCGGATGACGGAGTAGTCGGTGGCGCCGGCGCCCTTCACGTGGACGTCGAAGCCGAGGACGCCGCGGCTCTCCTCGAGGTCGAGGGCCTTGCCCTTCGCCACGCCCTCCATGATGTCCACGAGCACCACGTCGCCCAGCTGCCTCTGGCCGCAGAGGAGCGCCATGGTCCCGCCGATCTGTCCGGCCCCGACGAGCGCGATCTTCGGTCGTCTCATGGCCGCGATTCGTACCATCCCCGGCGGCCGCCGTCACCCCGGGAGCGCGCCGACGAGCGTCGCCCCCGAGGCCCGGAACGCCTCCCGGACGCCCCGGTCGGTCGCGGCGGCCAGCTCCACCTCCCGCTCGGCGCCGAAGCTCGTGCGGACGTGGGTGGGGGCGCGCCCGGGGTGCATCATGACCTCGGTCGTCCCCTCCCCGACCGCGCGTGCCAGCGCGCGGAGACGCTCCGGGGTCCAGCACGGCCGGAGCGACGCGTCCCCCTCGAAGCGGTCGCAGGCGAGGGCGCCGGCCGCGCGGAT
>DAOMFN010000046.1:0-8768 GCA_035429785.1 Anaeromyxobacteraceae bacterium | reverse complement strand
GGCAGTCGCCGGGCGGCGGCAGCGGGAGCCGCTGCGGGGCGCCGTCCGCGCCCCAGACCACCGGCAGGGGGCGGTCGCCGGCCACCGCCGGGTCCCAGGACCAGCCGCCCACGGTCAGGGCCGGCTCGACGGGGGGGTTGCTGCTGCAGGCCGCGGCGAGGAGCGCTGGCGCGAGGAGGAGGAGACCGAACGGCCCGGGTGTCCGCATGGCCGGAGCATAGCGGGTCCCGGCCCGGCGTCATCCCCCCGCGACGGGGCTCGCCCGGGGACGGGGTCGGGTGCGGGGGAGCCGGGCGGTGAACTCGGTCCCCTCGCCCACGACGCTCGCCACCTGGAGGGTCCCCCCCAGGGCCTGGACCACCCGCCGGGTGATGGTGAGCCCGAGCCCCACGCCCCGGCCAGGGCCCTTGGTGGAGAAGAAGGGGGTGAAGAGCTTCTGCAGGACCTCCGGGGGAATGCCGGGGCCGTTGTCCTTCACCGAGACGACGAGCTCGCCGTCCTCGACGCGCCCCCGCACGCGGACGCGCCCGGTCTCCTCCGGCACGGCCTCGATGGCGTTCTGGACCAGGTTCGAGAGGACCTGGTTGAACTCCTCGGGCACGCACTCCAGCGTGCCGTCCCCCTCCACGTCCACGTCGACCTGAACGTGGCGACCGGTGGCGGGAAGCACGATCCCCACCACCGCGCGGGCCGCGGCCCAGGCGTCGTGGGGGACCATCTCCCGCTTGTAGCCGGCGCGCCCGTAGCGGCTCATGAGCTCCACGGTGGAGCCGATCCGCTTCACGCCGGAATCGGCCACCGCGAGGAGCTCGTGGATGCGCCCGCGGAGCTTCTCCACCTGCGCCGCCTCGGCGGGGTCGAGCGGCCGCTCCCCGGCTCCCGCGCACAGCGCCAGCACCTTGTCGGCGTCGAGGCGCACCCGCCCGAGAGCATTCTTCAGGTAATTGAGCGGGTTGTTGATCTCGTGGGCCAGCCCGGCCGCCACCATCTCGAGCGACTCCATCCGCTGGGTGAGCACGAGGTCGGCGGTCTGCTCCTTGGCCTTCACGAGCTCCCGCGCCGCGGTGAGGAGCTCCTTCGGCGAGAAGGGCTTGGTGAGGTAGGCGTTCACGCCGGTCTCGAGCCCCTTCACCCGGTCGTCGAGCTCGCCGCGGGCCGTCAGCATGATGACGGGGATGTGGCGGGTGGTGGGTTCCTCCCGGAGCCGGCGGGTCAAGGCCAGCCCGTCGATGCCCGGCATCATGAGGTCGGTCACGACCAGGCTGGGGCGCTCCCGGAGGACGAGCTCGAGCCCCTTCAGCCCGTCCGCGGCGGTGAGCACCTTGAACTGGCGGCGCAGCGACATGTGGACGAGCTGGACGATGTGGGGATGGTCCTCCACCACGACCGCCGTGTAGGGGCGGGCGCCCTCGTCCTGGTCCCGCTCGACGACGCGCCGCTCGGTGGCCTCCTCGATGTCGAGGAGCCGGAACTCGGAGCGGGAGGCGAGCTGCACGGCCCAGTCGAGGCTCGCCTCCCCGGCCGCCGCCGCCCCCTCCGCCGGCGTCGCGGCGAGCATCTCGGGCCGGAAGTGGCCGCGCCCCTTCCGCAGCGTGACCGTGAAGCGGGAGCCCTTCCGGCCGTCGCTCACCGCCGCGATCTCGCCGCCGTGCAGGAGCACGATCTCCCTCGCCAGCGCCAGCCCGATGCCCGCCCCGCCGTGCTGGCGCCGGTCGGCCATGTCCACCTGGTAGAAGCGCTCGAAGAGGTGCTCGGCCTTCTCCGGGGGAAACCCCGGGCCGTCGTCCTCGAAGATGGCCCGGACGTCGTCGAAGTCGTCCTCGAGGGTCACGGTGACGTGGCCGCCCACCGGCGTGAACTTGATGGCGTTGGAGAGGAGGTTGACGAAGACCCGCTCCATCCGCTCCGCGTCGCAGGAGACCCGCACCGGGGTCGCGGGCCGGTGGAAGACGAGGTCGACGCTCTTGCGGCGCGCCAGCACCTGCGTCTGCTCCACCAGCGCCGCGAGCTGCGCGCCGAGGTCGTGGTCCTTCACCTCCAGGCGCAGGCGGCTCTCCTCCAGCCGCGAGAGGTCGAGGAGGTCGTTGATGAGCTTGAGGAGCTTGAGCGCGCTCCGGTACATCGTCTGCAGCGAGCTGCGCTGGGGCTCGCTGAAGGCGCCCATCTCCCCCTGCATCATGAGCTCGAGCGGCGTCAGCACCATCGCCAGCGGGGTGCGCAGCTCGTGGGTCATGTTCGCGAAGAAGCGGGACTTGAACTCGTCGAGCTGCTGGAGGCGGGTGTGGGCCCGCTCCAGGTTCTGGGTGGTGACCTCGAGGCGGAGCCGCTGCTCGTGCTGCTCGCGGAGCGTGGCGAAGAGCAGCATCTGGGCCACGCCGGCGATGATGGCGGTGGTGGAGAGGAAGGTGAGGTTGGAGACGGCCACGTGCCAGTCGCCCACCGACCCGAGCAGCAGGTTCACCGCGGGGAAGGAGGCCACCACGCCCACGAGCGTGGTCACCACGAGCGCCGGCGGCCACACGAAGAGGAGGCCGGCCGCCAGCACCACCAGGATGAGGCCGGCGTAGTACGGCGAGGCCAGCCCGCCCATGTAGGCGGTCATGATGCTGATGCCGACGGCCGCGAGCCACCCGGCCAGCACCGCCACCCGGTCGACCCAGGCGTCGAACCAGGGCCGGCGCATGAGGACCAGGATCACCAGGGCGAGGAGCCCGATGCAGGCGCGCGTGCCCCACAGCCAGGGCAGGGCGGAGTGCGGGGCCAGCGCCCAGTCGAGGAGCCCGAAGGCCGGGTAGAGCGTGATCATGAAGATCACGCCGGCGCGGAGGCCGCGACGGTTTCGCCGGAGCCGCCACGCGGCCCAGCTCCTCGCGATCTCGTCCTCGGACGTGGTCATCTAGCCGTGCACGAGCTCGAAGAACGGGTTCACCCCGCTCTCCTCCTCGAGGATGCGGACCTGCGCCCCCGGCGAGGCGGAGCGCGCGATGTCGAGCAGCTCCTCGCGCGTCCGGTAGATGAGCGCCCAGTCGAGGTGGATCTGGAGCAGCGTGCGGGAGGCGTGGTCGACCATGTTGGCGACGAGCACCTGCCCGCCCGGGGCCGCGGCCCGGGCGAGGTGGCGGGTGAGGACCACGCCGGTCCGGTGCTGCAGGTAGTCGAGCAGCCCCACCGAGTAGATGAGGTCGAACTTGCCGAAGGGCGCGAAGAGGGTCTCGTCGCGCAGGAGCCGCTTGATCGAGTCGTGGAGGAAGACGAGCCGCATCCGCCCCGGGAAGCGGGCCTCCACCGACGGCGTGAGCCGCCGGAAGGCGTGGGCGAGCGCGTTCTTGTCCTGCTCGAAGAGGACGACCTCGAGCGGGACCGGCAGGTCGTCGAGCTCGCGGACGAGCTCGTGGAGCTCCTGCGCCGGGCCGGCGCCGATGGAGAGCACGCGCACCGGGCCGGGAGCCCCGGCGCGCCGCGACACGAGCGCCTTGAGCTGCCGCTTCACGAGGTCCTTCCGGAAGCGCACCGCCTTCGAGCACAGCGTCTCGGAGAAGCCCAGCCCGACCGCGCGCGCGAAGAGCGTGGCGCCGTCGAAGAAGCGCTCGTAGGTCGCGTTCATCACCTCGTAGTCGCCGGGGTATCCGAAGGGCTTCTCGTAGGCGCGCCGCAGCCCCGGCGACTGCATGAGGTGCTCCTGCACGTGGCGCATGACCCACTGGCGGGCCCGCTCGTTGCCGTGGGCGCCGGGGAGGCGGCGGATCTCCGCGTCGACGGCCTCGGTGAGCCGGACGAACTCCGGGACGAAGCGGGTCCGGAGCGAGCGCTCCAGCACCGGGAGCACCGGGCTGTGCGCGCCGTGGAGCCCGTGCCAGGGCAGCTGGCGCTCCAGCGCGTCGAGCGAATCGCGGGCGTCCTCGAGGACCATCCGCAGCTCGGCCACCCGGGCCTGGAAGCGCTCGCCGTCGGCCACGCCCCAGGGCTTCTCCTGCACCCGGGAGCTTCCCGCCTCGGTGGCCCAGGCCCGCAGCGTGCGCAGGCTGAGCAGGTCGTCCACGTCGAGGAGGAAGTTCTCGAAGGAGAGCCCGACCACGGTGCGGTCGGCCGACTCCCGGACCGACCCGATCCGCACCGGACCGGAGAAGGCCTGGTGCCCGTCGAACCGGAGCACCGCGTCGGCGCGCTTCCCCCGGCGCACCGGGACGCCCTGGGGCCACGCCACCGCCACCCCGTTCTGGCTCACGTCGAGGACCGCGCAGTCGCGCCGCACGCCGTCGATGGTCAGCGCGACGGTTCCCTCGAGCGGGGCGAGGTCGCGGGCGGTGTGGCGGTGCGGGCGGAAGAAGACCGCGCGTCCCTCCCCGCCCTCGAGATCCTCGTAGCGGTGGGGAGCCGGGCTCTCGACGGGCGCGGCCTCCGCGTCGTCGGGGGGCGCGGCGTCGCGAAGTTCGAGGAGCTTGAAGTTGCCCTTCTTGTCCATGTGGGGTCCCGAGGTGTCGGCGCGAGGAGGGGATCCGGGAGATCAGGAGTTCGTCGAGGCGGTGGAGGCGGGGATGCGGATCTCGAAGCGTGCGCCCCCGGAGGGGGCGTCGGCGAGCCGGATGGTCCCGCCGTGCGACTCCACGATGAGCCGCGCCATGTAGAGCCCCATGCCGATGCCAGGCGAGTCCTTGCCGGCGGCGAAGGGCTGGAAGAGGCGCGGGCGGAGGTCGGCGGGCACGCCCGGACCGTCGTCCTCGACGACGAGCTCGAGGCCGCCGTCGGGGCCGGGGCCCGCCAGGATCCGGACCGTGGAGTCCTTCCCGGTGGCCTGGACCGCGTTCTGGACCAGGTTGACGAGGGCCTGGGAGAGCTTGAGCCGGTCGAGGGGGAGGGGGGGCAGCGACGGCGCGACGTCCACCACGAGCTTCCGGAGCCGGAAGTGGAGGTCCATGCGCGAGATGGTCACGGCGTCGCGGACCACGTCGGCCGCGTCGGCCGGGGCGAGCGCCACCTCCGGCTTCCCCGCCCGCGCGAACTCCTGGAGCGTCTTCAGCGTGGCGAGCAGCCGCTCCACGTGGGCGAGCCCCAGCGTGAAGGTCTCGCGGAGCTCCGGGGCGGCGGCGTGCTGGGTCAGCTGGTACTCGGCCTCGCGGAGGCTCGTCACCATGTTCCGCAGGTCGTGGGTGACTCCGGAGGCGAGGCGGCCCAGGGTCCCGATCCGCTCCAGGTGGAGGAGCGCCTGCTGGTGGCGCTTCACCTCCTCGAACGAGGCCCGGAGCATCTCGCCCCGCTCGGAGAGCAGGGTGACGAGCCGCTCGATGATCCGCCGCTGGGAGACGTGGGCGGACGCCTGCTGGATGGCCTCCAGGATGTCGGCCGGCTCCCAGGGCTTGCGCAGGAAGCGGAAGGCGTTGGCGCGGTTGATGGCCGACTCGAGGGCGTCCATGTCGGCGTACCCGGTCAGGACGATCCCGGCCACGTCCGACCCGCTCCGGCGCAGCCGCTCGAGCAGGTCCACGCCGGACATGCCGGGCATGCGCTGGTCGGTCACGACGACGTCGAGGGGGGTCGTCCCGGCGATGGCCAGGGCCTCCTCCCCGCTCGCCGCGGTGTGGACCTGCCACCGCTCCTCGTCCTCGAGGAACCCGCGCAGGACGACGAGGTTGTTCGGCTCGTCGTCGACGAGGAGGAGCCCGCCGTTCAGCTGGTTGCCCATGCCGAATCGGGCCACCAGGGTGGCGATCTCGCGTTCGTTGATCACGGGCCCTCGGGACGGGTTGCGCAGGCTGTTCGGCCGGGGGGGAGTATAGGCGACCCTCCCGGGCCCGACCAATTACTTGCCGAGGGCGATATCGGCTGGGATCGCGGGGGGTTACCTCTGGGGAAACCAGTGGTAGACGAGCGCGAAGAGCACCGCGGCACCGCCCACGGCCAGCAGGATCCTGACGTTGTTTTTCATCACACCCCCCGGGTGGGTCCCGAGCCGGACGGGACCGGGGCGCATCCGCCACCCTGCCCGCACCGTAGCCCATCGACGGAGAAGCGGAACGCCCCGGCGAGGTGTCGAGAATCCCTGCGGAGCGCAGAGAAATCCGACGCGGGGCCGCGGGCGCACGATCCCGCCGGAATCCCGGGCCCTTGGCGTCGATCGCGGGGTGGTTTCGCGTGGGGATCGTCACCGGAGAGAAATTCAACGCCGGGCGGGGCGACGGCGGGGCCATACCGCAACCGGCCGTCGTGCCGGCGCTTTTCGTCCGTCCCGGCGCGCATCCGGATCTGGCCCGGCCATTGCGATGGAGAGGGAGTGAAAGGAGCTCACCATGATCGCCGCCACCGCATTCGCCGTCGTCGGACTCGTCGTCGTCGCCTTCCTGAACCGCATCCCGTGAACCGCAGCACCCAGCAGGGAACGCCATGCACGGAAACGAATTCCTCGCCGGTTACTCCGCAAAGCTCGTCGAGTACGGTCTCGCCGTCGCCTACTTGCTCCTCTTCGTCGGCTTCTGGAGGTTCGTCCACGGCGGCGCCCGGACCGCGCACGCCGAGGCCGCGAAGCCGGTCGAGCTGCCCCGGACCGCGACCGCGGGCTGGTTCTCGGTTCCCGAGGACGTCGCCCTCCACCCCGGGCACACCTGGGCCCGCCTGGAGCCGGACGGCACGGTCGCCGTCGGCCTCGACGAGCTCGGCCACCGCATGATCGGCACCCCGGACGCGGTGCGCCTCCCGGCCCCTGGCGGCCGGGTCGAGCAGGGCGCCGCCGCGGTGACCCTGGAGGCCGGTGGCAGGTCGGTGGGGCTCCTCTCGCCGGTGGACGGCGAGGTGGTGGCCGCCAACCCGGCCGGCCCGCGCGACGGCGCGTCGCCCTACGGGGACGCGTGGCTCTTCAAGGTCCGGCCGACCCGCTGGCTGAGGGACCGGGCCCAGCTGCTCTCGGGTCCCGCGGCCCGCGACTGGGTGGAGGAGCAGGGGCGCCGGCTCGCGCTGCGCCTCGCGCCGGAGATGGCGCTCGCGCCCGCGCTGCACGACGGAGGCGCGCCGGTCCACGGCATGGCGCGCGAGCTCGACGCCGAGCACTGGGACGAGGTCGCCCGGGAATTCTTCCGCACGCAGGAGTGAGGGACACGCCATGACCGCCATCCTCGACACGCTGACCACCATCGGGATCTTCCTCGCCGGACTCGCCGCCCGCTTCGGGATCGTGCTCCTCGTCATGCTGCTCCTGCTCGCGCCGGTGCTGCTCGCCCTCGGCGCGGCGCGGGGCCTGTCCTCCGCGCGCCGCTGGCTCCAGGGCTACCGCACGGCCGGCAGGCTCCGCTTCCGCGGCGGCCTCGCCTACGCGCCCGGCCACACCTGGGTGAAGGACGAGGGCGGGTCGCTGAAGGTCGGGCTCGACGACCTGGCGCAGGGCATCCTCCCCTGGACGGTGGCGGTCGAGCTGCCGGCGCCCGGCCAGTCGGTGCGCGCCGGGGAGCCGGTGGCCACGCTCTCCTGCGGCGGCCGGTCCGTCCAGGTCGCCGCGCCGGTGTCCGGGCGCGTGCTCGCGGTGAACACGGCCGTCGTGCGCGAGCCCACGCTGGCGAAGAGCGAGAACTACGGCGCCGGATGGCTCTTCGCGATGGAGCCGGACGGGCAGGACTGGAAGCGGCTGCCCGTCGGCGAGCGCGCCCGCGCCTGGCTGCGCTCGGAGGGGGAGCGGCTGGAGCGCTTCTACGAGGCCCAGCTGGGCCTCGCGGCGGCGGACGGCGGCGAGCTCGTCGGGGCGCCCGACGCGCTGCTCGACGACAGCCAGTGGAAGGCGCTCTCCCGGAGCTTCCTGCGCACCTGACGGGGCGCGCCCCGGGGCGCGTGACCGCGATCAAGGCCGACCCTGCCGGGAACGGTAAGGGTCGGCCATGCCCACCACACAGGAAAACCTCGCCGTCGCCTTCGCCGGGGAGTCGCAGGCGAACCGCAAGTACCTCGCCTTCGCCATGGCCGCCGAGAAGGAGGGCTACGCGCAGATCGCCCGCCTCTTCCGCGCCGCCGCCGACGCCGAGACCATCCACGCGCTCGGCCACTTCCGCAACATGGGCGGGGTCGGCAGCACCCTCGAGAACCTCCGCGCGGCCGTCGCCGGCGAGACCTACGAGTACACCGAGATGTACCCGCCGATGGTCGCCCAGGCCGTCGCCGAGGGGCACAAGGCGAAGACCATGCTCGGCTGGGCCAACGAGGCCGAGAAGGTGCACGCCCGCCTCTTCCGCGAGGCGCTCGCCGCGATGGAGGCCGGCAAGGACCTCTCGAAGATGGACGTGTACCTGTGCCCGGTCTGCGGGGACGTCGAGTTCGGGGAGCCGCCGGAGAAGTGCCCGATCTGCGGCGCCCCGAAG
This sequence comes from Anaeromyxobacteraceae bacterium, assembly GCA_035429785.1. Classification (GTDB taxonomy): domain Bacteria; phylum Myxococcota; class Myxococcia; order Myxococcales; family Anaeromyxobacteraceae; genus CAIOAK01. The sequence continues at coordinate 435 of DAOMFN010000046.1, read as the reverse complement.
GCGAGGTACCAGAAGGTCGCCTAGGTCGAGGCCGGGGCCGGTCCCCGCGCCAGGTCCTTCACGAGGCTCGCCGCGACGGCCCGCAGGCCGTCGGCGAGCATGTCGCGCCCGCGTCCGGACGCCAGGGTCTCGCGCATGCTCTCGGGCGCGAGGCCGATGGCGAGGTTCATCCAGATCATCGCCGCCGAGACGGCCGGCGTGGCCGCGACCGCCTTCACACGCCAGCGCCTCGCCTGGAGCCCCCGGGAGATCCGGTCGAGCTGCGCGTCCGGGTCGGTGCGCGGGCCGCGCGCCTCCTCCAGCGCCGCGGCGATGGCGCCGTGGATGCCGGCGAGGACCGTCGGGTCGGCGAGGGCGCGCCCCAGGCGCTCGGTGGCGATATCCTCGTCGACCGCCAGCGCGTCGGCGTAGGTCGGCGCGAGCAGCACGGCCAGG
>DAOMFN010000045.1:0-8838 GCA_035429785.1 Anaeromyxobacteraceae bacterium | reverse complement strand
CGGTCGAGCTCCCGGTCCGCCGGCGCCCCTGAGAGCACGGCGGCGAGCGGGCCGTCGAGCGCCGGGGCGAGCCCGTGGAGGGCCGCCCAGGGCAGCGCGCGGAGCCGCTCGACGGAGCGGGCGGGGAAGGTCGCTACCGCGGCGCCTCCACCCACAGGAAGCCCCGGAAGTCCCCCTCCTGGTAGCCCACGGCGCGGTCGGCGGGATAGCGGGAGGCGAGGGCCTCCTTCACCGCCGGCTTCAGCGTCTCCGGCGCCCCGTGGCAGCCGAGGCAGCCCTGACCGACCGTGATGGGCAGGAGCACGCCCACGCTCCTGCCCAGGTCCACGGCCAGCGGCTTCACGTCGGCGCCCTTGCGGCCGCTCGCCTCCCGGAGGGCGGACGTCGCCCACGCCGGGGTCGCGTTGGCCGGGTTGCGCAGCCGCTCGGAGGTGCGCCCGAGCTTCACGCCGGTGGCGGCGGCGGTCTCCGCGGCGATGCGCGGCGCGTCCTTCGAGCAGACGTCGCCCGCGGCGGGCGGCCCGCCCTGCGCGAGCGCCTCGCCGAGGCGCGCCTGCAAGGCCTTCTGGAACGCGCGTCCGGCCTCCTGGGCGCGGGCGACCGCGGGTGCCCATGCGGCCGGGGCGTCGGCGAGCGGGACCGCGGCGGGCCCGGGCGGGGAGGTGGAGAGGAGCGTCGACAGGGCGAGCGCGGCGAGCATGGGGCCTCCTTCGGAGTGCGGGAGGACTCTACCGCGCCCGGCGGCGGTTGCGCCCGCCCGGGCGGGTGGGGGAGAACCTGTTCATGTCGATCGCGCTCACCATCCTCGGCGTCGTCCTCCTCGCCCTGGGCGTCGCGGGGCTCGTGCTGCCGGTGCTCCCCGGGGCGGTGCTGCTCGTGGCGGGCGTCGTGGCGCTGGCCTGGGCGGGCGGCTTCCAGGTGGTCGGGTGGGGCACGGTCGCCTTCGCGGGCGCGATGGGGCTCCTCATCACGGCGGTGGACTGGGCGGCGAGCGTGCTCGGGGCGAAGGCCTTCGGCGCGTCCCGCTGGGCCGTCATCGGCTCGGCGGTGGGGCTCCTCGTGGGGCTCTTCCTGGGTCTGCCCGGGATCGTGTTCGGCCCGGCGGTGGGGGCGCTCGTCTTCGAGTACGCGAAGGACCCCGACTTCGGCCGGGCGGCGAAGGCCGGGGCCGGAGCGCTCGTCGGCTACCTGGTGGGGAGCGTGGCCAAGGTCATGCTGGCCGCGGTCCTGATCGGCGTCGTGGTGCTCCGCTACCTGGCGAACTGACGGAGACGGTCGCTCCCCGGCGGCCGGTCGCGGGGCGGCCCGCCGGGACCTCTCCGGGAGCCTTGCACCGCGACCGGACGCGGGGCAGAGTGCGCCCGTGCGCGACACCCTCTACGACACCGTCCCCTTCCGCGTCCCCGAGATCGAGCACCGCTACGGGGCGAACGTCCACCTCCTCGCCGACCCGTTCCTGCTCGACCTGCTCGCCAAGCTCGCCGCCAAGGAGACCGAGCAGCCGGTGGTGAACAACCTGGTTGTCGACATCTACCGCAGCCTGGCGCGCGTGGTCCTGAACGCCGAGTTCCCGCGCCGGGTCGTGGAGGTGCCCACCCGGATGATCGACCACACGCCGGAGGGGGTGTGGCGCGGCCAGACCATCGAGCCGGCCACCCGGGCCGTCACCGTCAACATCGCCCGCGCCGGTGCCGTCCCTTCACACACCGTGTACGACATGCTGAACACGGTGCTCACGCCGCGGCTCGTCCGCCAGGACCACATCATCATGAGCCGCATGCTCGGCGACGCCGAGCAGGTGGTGGGCGCCGGCATCGGGGGGATGAAGATCGGCGGCGACGTCGACGGCGCCTTCCTGCTCTTCCCCGACCCCATGGGCGCGACCGGCTCGTCGCTCTCCATGGCCCTCGACACCTACAAGAAGAAGGTGCAGGGCACCCCGCGGAAGATCATCGCGCTCCACCTCGTGGTCACGCCCGAGTACCTCCGGCGGATGCGGAAGGACCACCCGGACATGGTGGTCTACGCGGTGCGGCTCGACCGCGGCCTCTCGCCCGAGAAGGTGAAGGGCACCGTCCCCGGGACGTACTGGGACGAGGAGAAGGGGCTGAACGACCACGACTACATCGTCCCCGGGGCCGGCGGCCTCGGCGAGGTGATGAACAACGCGTGGGTGTGACCGGCGCGGCCTTCAGGCCGCGCAAGAACCACTCACGGAACCGCTTCGTCGGGCGTTGCCTGGCCTCACGCGGCGATCGCGCTCCGCATCGCGCGGCCCGCCTTGACGAATCGTAGTCGTTCGATTACAGTCCCGCCGTGTGGTCGATCCGGCCGCTTCCTGAGTTCACCGCGTGGCTGGATCAACTCTCCGACCCGGTGGTTCGCGGCGCCGTCCTGGCGAGGATCAAGCGCCTCGAACTCGGATTGCCCGGTGACGTGAGGCCGGTTGGCGGGGGCGTTTCGGAACTGCGCCTCCACATGGGAGCAGGATGGCGCGTCTACTTCGTCCGGCGCGGCACGAAGGTCATCGTCTTGCTGGCCGGTGGCTCCAAGCGCTCCCAGCAAAAGGACATCCGGCGAGCGCAGGCGCTGGCGGCATCGCTGGAATGAACGGAGGCAGCATGGGAAAGCGCATCAAGGTGGCCGATCTTCCCGAGTTCGACGCAGCCCCCTATCTCGACAGCGAGGAGGCCATCGCGGCCTACCTGACCGACGTCATCGACGCCAACGACGCGTCGCTGCTCGCAGCGGCGCTGGGCGACATCGCGCGCGCTCGCGGCATGACCGAGATTGCCCGGTCCGCCGGAATCACCCGCGAGGCGCTCTACAAGGCGCTTCGACCGGCCGCCACCCCGCGCTTCGACACGGTCCGTCGCGTCTGCGCTGCGCTCGGCGTCCGCCTGGTGGTGGAGCCGGCACACCGCTGAGCGGGCCCGGACGGACTCGACGAGGCCAGACCATGAGCGCGGAGCGCCGCCAAGGGCCGATGCCGCCCTTCAAGCCAGGTTGGCTGCCCACGTGGTGGGTCTGGATCCTGTCCCGGACGGCGTTCGGATGGTCGGACCCGGATCAGAAGAAGCTCTCGGGAGTGGTCGCCTTCAGCGTCCTCGAGTTCATCGGCCTGCTGGCGCTGGCCCGTCCACTCATGTACCCCGGGATGGAGAACTCGACGCTGCTGAAGCCGGGCGTCGCCGTCGTCGCCGCGGCGACCATCGCCTTGAACCACCTCGTCCTGTTCTCCGACGCCCGGTGGCGAGAGTTCCTCACGTACCGGCAGGCACGAAGACAGGCCGGGGCCGCCCGGAAGGAGATCGCCCTGGCCGCGGTCCTCCTCGTGCTGTACGTGGGGGTGGCCATCGTCGCCCCGACGATCGCCAAGGTTCGATCCTGACCAAGGCCGTCCACGCACGAAGGCCCCGATCGCTCTCGCGACCGGGGCCCCCGGAACTTCACCTGAAGCGGAACCCTACGCCGCTGGCTTGTCGAGCACGGCCACGAGGTCCTTCACGGCCTTGACCGACTTGTCCATCATGGCCTGCTCCTCGGCGTCGAGCTTGAGCTCGAGGATGCGCTCGGCGCCACCGGAGCCGATGACCACCGGCACGCCCACGTAGATGCCCTTCACGCCGAACTCGCCGTTCAGGTACACGCAGGTCGGCAGCACCCGCTTCGAGTCCTTGAGGTACGACTCGGCCATGGCGATGGCCGACGAGGCCGGCGAGTAGAAGGCCGACCCGGTCTTGAGGAGCGCCACGACCTCGCCACCGGCGCCGCGGGTGCGCTTCACCATCGCGGCCATGACCTCCTTGGCCTTGGCGGCGTCGCCGTACTTCTTCTCGAGCAGCTCCATGACCGGGATGCCGCACACCGAGGTGTAGCGGACGAGCGGGACCATGTCGTCGCCGTGGCCGCCGAGGGTGACGGCGCTGACGTCCTTCACCGACACGCCGAGCTCCCAGGCGATGAAGGCCTTGAAGCGGGCCGAGTCGAGCACGCCGGCCTGGCCCACCACCATGTGGTGCGGCATGCCGGTGATGCGCTGGCAGAGCGTCACCATCGCGTCGAGCGGGTTGGAGATGACGATGACGAACGACTTCGGGGCGTACTGCTTGATGCCCTCGGCCACCGAGGTCATGATCTTCGAGTTCACCGCGATGAGGTCGTCGCGGCTCATGCCCGGCTTGCGGGGCAGGCCGGCGGTGACGATGCAGACGTCGGCGCCGGCGATGTCGGCGTAGCTGTTCGTGCCCTTGAGGGACACGTCGAAGCCGTCGACCGGGGCGGCCTCGGCGATGTCGAGCGTCTTGCCCTGGGGCAGCCCCTCGACGATGTCGAACAGCACCACGTCGCCGAGCTCGCGCAGCGCGCACAGCTGGGCCAGCACGCCGCCGATCTGCCCGCCGCCGATCAACGCAATCTTCTTCCTTGCCATGGTCGTCTCCTTGGGTGGGTGGTACGTGGGGTCGTCCAACGTCTACGGCATGCCATCGATGATGGCGTTCAGGGTGGGGCTCGGGCGCATCGCCTTGGCGGCCTTGGCCGGGTCGGGCTGGTAGTAGCCGCCGAGGTCCTGCGGCTTGCCCTGCGCGCCGATCAGCTCGGCGTTGATCTTCGCCTCGTTGTCCTTCAGGGCCTTCGCCACCGGGGCGAAGCGGGCCTTCAGCGCGGCGTCCTTGTCCTGGGCGGCCAGCGCCTCGGCCCAGTACATGCCGAGGTAGTAGTGGCTGCCGCGGTTGTCGATCTCGCCCACCTTGCGGGCCGGCGACTTGTTCGTGTCGAGGAACTTGGCGATGGCCTGGTCGAGCGTGTCGGCCAGGATCTGGGCCTTCGCGTTGCCGGTCTGCGCGGCGATGTGCTCGAGCGAGGCGCCCAGCGCCGAGAACTCACCGAGCGAGTCCCAGCGGAGGTAGCCCTCCTTCACGAACTGCTGCACGTGCTTCGGGGCCGAGCCGCCCGCGCCGGTCTCGAAGAGGCCGCCGCCGGCGAGGAGCGGGACCACCGAGAGCATCTTCGCCGAGGTGCCGATCTCGAGGATGGGGAAGAGGTCGGTGAGGTAGTCGCGGAGGACGTTGCCGGTGACCGAGATGGTGCTCTCGCCCCTGCGGATGCGCTCGAGCGAGTACTTCATCGCGTCGACCGGGGCGAGGATCTTGATCTCCAGGCCCTTCGTGTCGTGGTCCTTGAGGTACTTCTCGACCTTGGCGATCACCTGGCGGTCGTGGGCGCGGTTCCGGTCGAGCCAGAAGATGGCCGGCCAGCCCGTGGCCCGGGCGCGGGTCACGGCCAGCTTCACCCAGTCCTTGATGGGGATGTCCTTCGCCTGGCACATGCGGAAGATGTCGCCCGCCTCGACCTTCTGCTCGAGGAGCGTGGCGCCGGTGGCGTCGTCGACGACGCGGATGGTGCCGTCGGCGGAGGCCAGGAAGGTCTTGTCGTGCGACCCGTACTCCTCGGCCTGCTGGGCCATGAGGCCCACGTTGGGCACGCTGCCCATGGTGGCCGGGTTGAACGCGCCGTTCTTCCGGCAGTCGTCCATGATCTCCCGGTACATCGTGGCGTAGCAGCGGTCGGGGATCATCGCCTTGGTGGCGGCGAGCTTCCCGTCCGGGCCCCACATCGAGCCGGACTCGCGGACCACCACCGGCATCGAGGCGTCGACGATGACGTCGTTCGGGACGTGCAGGTTCGTGATGCCCTTGTCGGAGTCGACCATCGCGAGCGCCGGGCGCTTCGCGTAGACGGCCTTGATGTCGGCCTCGATCTCCTGGCGCTTCGCCTCGGGGAGCGACTGGATCTTCTTGTAGAGGTCGCCGAGGCCGAGGTTCGGGTTCACGCCGGCCTGCTTGAGCGCCTCGGCGTGCTTCTCGAACACGTCCTTGTAGAAGACGGTGACCGCGTGGCCGAACATGATGGGGTCGGAGACCTTCATCATGGTGGCCTTGAGGTGGAGCGAGAGCAGCAGGCCGTCCTTCTTCGCCTCCTCGATCTGGTCGGCGTAGAACTTGCGGAGCGCCTTCACGCTCATCTTCGAGGTGTCGATGATCTCGCCGGCGAGGAGCGGGGCCTTCTTCTTGAGGACCGTCACCTTCCCGGCCGCGTCGACGAACTCGATGCGGTAGTCGACGGGCTTCTCGACCGTCATCGAGTTCTCGTTGCCGTACCAGTCACCCTCGGTCATGTGGGCGACGTGGGCCTTCGAGTCGGGCTTCCAGGCCCCGAGCTTGTGCGGGTTCTTCTTCGAGAAGTTCTTCACGGCCGGCGGGGAGCGGCGGTCGGAGTTGCCCTCGCGGAGCACCGGGTTCACGGCGCTGCCCAGGCACTTCGCGTAGCGGGCCTGGATGGCCTTCTCGGCGTCGTCCTTCGGGGTCTCCGGGTAGTCGGGGACCGCGTAGCCGTGCTTCTGCAGCTCGGCGATGGCCTCCTTGAGCTGCGGGATCGAGGCCGAGACGTTGGGGAGCTTGATGATGTTCGCCTCGGGGGTCTTGGCGAGCTCGCCGAGCTGGGCCAGGTAGTCGGGAATGCGCTGCTCCGGCTTCAGGTAGTCGCCGAAGTTGGCGATGATGCGGCCGGCCACCGAGATGTCGCGGGTCTCGACCTCGACGCCGGTGCCCTTCGTGAAGGCCTGGACGATGGGGAGGAGCGAGAAGGTGGCGAGGGCAGGGGCCTCGTCGATCTGCGTCCAGATGATCTTCGACGTCTTGGTGGTCATTCCGTCTCCTTGTGGGTGAGGCGGGCCCGTGGGCCGTGTGCGTTCCGGGCGCCCTCGCGGTGCCGCTCCGCGCCGTCCGGACGTGGAGGTCCGGCGGAGAGGATGCGACCCGCTGTGGCGCCAGCCCCGGGGCGGGTCTCGACGAAACCGGCCGCCCCCCCGGGAGAGATCTGGGAGCCCTGCTAAACACCAAGTCTGGGTGGAGGTGTCAAGGCGAAACGGGCCGTTGACGCAGCGCAAATACAGCGTCGTGGACCGGCCCGGTCGGGGTCGTCCCCCCGGGGGGAGGAGCGGGATCGGAAACCGCGCCGGATCAGGCGCCCTGGATCCAGGTCGCCGCCCGGCGAAGCGCCTTCCAGACCGCGCGGGCGAGCAGGAAGAGCGCGGCGAGCAGCGCGACGGCCACGCCGAGCGCCACCCAGGGATGGCTCCAGACGAGCCACGCCATCCCCGCGACGGTCGAGAGCTCCGCCCCGGTGGCGACGGCATTCGAGACCGGCTCCGGCGATGCGTCGATGGCGGTGCGGAGCTTGAGCTTGGTGGCGGTCGTGGCGGCGCCCAGGCTCGCGCCGAGCAGGCCCGCCACGGCGACGAGGACCGGGCTCGCGCCCCAGGTGGCGAGCACCGCCAGCCCCGCCGCGGCCACCGGCCGCACCGCCGCGTGCAGCGCCTCCCAGGCCGTGGCCACGCCGGGGACGAGCGAGGCGGCGACCTCGACCAGGGTGAGCGCCAGCGCGACCCCGATCACCCACGGGCTCTCCAGCACCCGGAGCCCCTCGGGGAGCGTCACCCAGCCCAGGCGGCCGGCGACGCCGGTGAAGGCCACCGTGGCGTAGAGGCTGACGCTCGACGACCAGGCGAGCCCGAGGGCCGACGCGAGCGCGGTGGCGGGGTGCACCCCGCGATCTTACCAGCGCGGTCCGGATCGCGCGCCGCGGCGGCGCTCGCCCGCGCCCGGCCCGCCCGGCGGTGCTACGCCGGGATCCCCTCGAACAGCACCGACGAGAGGTACCGCTCGCCCGCGTCGGGCAGCACCGTGACGAGCAGCTTCCCCTGGTTCTCCGGCCGGGACGCCACCTTCACCGCCGCCGCCACCGCCGCGCCGCAGGAGATGCCGCAGGTGATGCCCTCCTCGCGGTGGAGCCGCTTCGCCATCTCGACCGCCTCGTCGTTCGTGACCTGCACGACCTCGTCCACGATCGAGAGGTCGAGCACGTCCGGCTTGAAGCCGGCGCCGATGCCCTGGATCTTGTGGGGCCCCGGCTTGATCGGCTCGCCGGCGCGGATCTGGGACAGCACGGGGGAGTGGGTGGGCTCGACGGCCACCGACTGGATGGCCCGCTTCTTCTCGTTCTTCAGAAATCGCGTGACGCCGGTGATGGTGCCGCCGGTGCCGACGCCGGCGACGAGGATGTCCACCTTGCCGTCGGTGTCCCGCCAGATCTCCGGCCCGGTGGTCTCGAAGTGGATGCGCGGGTTGGCCGGGTTCTCGAACTGCTGCGGCATCCAGTACTTCTTCGGGTCGCTCGCCACGATCTCCTTCGCCCTGGCGATGGCCCCGGACATGCCCTTCGCACCCTCGGTGAGGACGAGCTCGGCGCCGAAGGCGCGCAGCATGCGCCGGCGCTCGATCGACATCGTCTCCGGCATGGTGAGGATGATCGGGTAGCCGCGCGCGGCGGCCACGAAGGCCAGCGCGATCCCGGTGTTCCCGGAGGTGGGCTCGACGATGGTGACGTCGCGCGAGCCGGGCGTGAGGATGCCCTTCTGCTCGGCGTCCCAGATCATCGCGGCGCCGATGCGGCACTTCACCGAGTAGGCCGGGTTGCGCCCCTCGATCTTGGCGACGATGGTGGCCGGGAGCCCCTTGCCGATCCGGTTCAGGCGGACGAGCGGGGTGTTCCCGATGGAGCGGCTGTTGTCCTCGAAGATCGGCATGTTCCTCTCCTTTCCGGGCGCGCGCCCGGTTCTCAGATGGTGAAGTCCGCGACGCCCGACGACTCCTGGACCCGGCGGGCGAGGTCCTCGAGCGAGATGCCGTCCAGCGCCGCCCCGAGCGCCCGTTCCGCCCCCGCCCAGACCTGCTGGAGGGCGGCCGCGGAGGCCGCCGAGCCCGCGCTTCCCCCCCG
>DAOMFN010000044.1:1465-8957 GCA_035429785.1 Anaeromyxobacteraceae bacterium | reverse complement strand
CGTCGACGGTCACGCTGCGGGGGTGGCGGAAGATGCCGACCACGATGGCGGTGCCGCCGGCGGCCTCGGCGGCGGCGACGGCGATGAAGAAGAAGGCGAAGGCGTGGGCCTTGGGATCGTGGTTCGCCCGCGCGAAGGCCAGCGCGGCCGGCTCGGTGCCGACCATCTGCGGCAGCGAGGGGTCGGCCTGGCGCATCCGCTGCTCGGCGGCCTGCATCCGGGCGACCAGCCGGTCGACCGACGTCCGGCCGGTGGCGAGCAGGGGCTGCGGCACGAGGCCCATGGCCACGATGGCCACCACGATGGGCAGCATGACGAAGGCCTCGCGGACCGAGAGGTCGGGGATGTGCCGGTTCTCCGGGTTCGTGATGGGCCCGAAGAAGACCTTCTGCACGAGCGTGAGCATGTAGACCGCCCCGAGCACGACGCCCGTGGCCGCGAGGGCCGCGTACCAGCCGGCGTTCGGCAGCCGCGAGAGCCAGGTGCCCGAGAGGATCAGGAACTCGCCGATGAAGCCGTTCGTGCCGGGCAGGCCGACCGAGGAGAAGGTGACGAGGAGGAACAGGGTGGCGAGCCAGGGCACCTGCTTGGCGATGCCGCCGAACTCGCTGATGAGCCGGGTGTGGCGGCGCTCCTTCATCATGCCGACGAGGAGGAAGAGGCCGCCCGTGGACACGCCGTGGTTCAGCATCTGGTAGACGGAGCCGCTGATGCCCTCGGCCGTCACCGCCATGAGCCCCAGCACGACGAAGCCCATGTGCGACACCGACGAGTAGGCCACCAGCCGCTTCATGTCCTTCTGCACGAAGCACATCAGCGCGCCGTAGGCGATGCCCAGGACGGCGACGGCGGCGATCCAGCCGCGGTAGCGGAGCGCCGCCTCCGGGAAGAGCGGCATGGCGTAGCGGAGGAACCCGAAGGTGCCCATCTTGAGCAGCACGCCGGCCAGGATCACCGACCCGGCCGTGGGGGCCTCGGTGTGGGCGTCGGGCAGCCAGGTGTGCACCGGGAACATCGGGACCTTCACCGCGAAGGCGAGCGCGAAGGCGCCGAAGAGGAGGGCGCCCGTGCCCTGCGAGACCTGGAGCCCGCTGCGCACCGCGACGTAGTCGAAGGTGCGGCCGGCGTTCACGTAGACGTAGAGGATGGCGACGAGCATGAGCACGCTCGCCGCGAAGGTGTAGACGAAGAACTTCACCGTCGCGTAGACGCGGTTCTCCGAGCCCCAGATGCCGATGAGGAGGTACATCGGCACGAGGATGGCCTCGTAGAAGACGTAGAAGAGGACGAGGTCGAGCGCGGCGAACGTGCCGATCATCGCCGTCTCCAGGAACAGGAGGGCGATGAAGAACTCCTTCACGCGCTCGTCGATCTCCTTCCACGCCGCCAGGATCACCACCGGCGCGAGCGCGGTGGTGAGCATGACGAGGAGCAGCGCCACCCCGTCGAGGCCGACGTGGTAGCGGATGCCGAGGGACGCGATCCAGGGGACGCTGGTCTCGAACTGGAACTCGGGCGCCGAGCGCGACGGGTCGAAGCCGAACCAGAGGCCGAGCGACGCCAGGAAGGTGGCGATGCTGACGAGGAGCGCCCAGGTCTTGTGCTGGCTGCCCTCCCCGCGCGGCAGGAAGGCGGCGACGAGCGCGCCGGCGAGGGGCAGGAAGAGGACGACGGTGAGGAGGGTGCTCATCTCAGTACCCCCCCGCCGCGAGGACGGCCCAGAGGATGAACGCGGCGCCGATGGCGATCACCGTGGCGTAGCGCTGCAGGTTCCCGTTCTGCCAGCCGCGCAGGACGTCGCCGAGCGAGTAGACCGCCTTCGGCACGCCGTTCACGAAGATGCCCTCGATGGTGAAGCGGTCGACGGCGAGGAAGAAGACCCGCGCCAGCGTGCGGATGGGGCGGAGCAGGACGAAGTCGTAGAGCTCGTCGATGCGGAACTTGTCCGACACGAGCCGGAAGAAGCCGGGGAAGGCCGCCACGAACCGGTCGGGGAAGCCGCGCATCGACCCGGCGTACATCTGCCAGGCGAGGAAGCCGGGGACGAGCGCCACGAGCCAGGCCACCGCGTAGGGCCAGATGGCGCTGTGCTCCTCGATGCCGAGGACCTTGTAGGCGCGCCCGAACACCGGGTTCGTGAACTGCTGGAAGAGCTCGGCGTAGTGGTGGCCGACGAGCCAGGAGGGCAGGCCGAGCACGAGCGCCACGACGGAGAGGAAGGCGAGGACCCACAGCGGGAGCGTCATCGTCCACTCGGACTCGTGGGCGTGCTCGGCGGTGTGGGTGCGGGGCGGGCCGGCGAAGGCCAGGGCGAAGGCGCGCACCATGTAGAAGGAGGTGCCGGCCGCGGCGAGCGTCCCGAGGGCGTAGGCCCACTTGCCCACCGCCGGCCAGGCCGCGTTGTGGCTGAAGAGCGCGCCGGCGAGGATGGCGTCCTTCGAGAAGAAGCCGGAGAGCGGCACGATGCCGGTGATGGCGAGCGTGCCGACGAGGAACGTCTTCGCCGTGGAGGGCATCTTCTTCCAGAGGCCGCCCATGTTCCGGATGTCGAGGTCGTCGTGCATCGCGTGCATGACGCTCCCGGCCCCGAGGAAGAGGCAGGCCTTGAAGAAGGCGTGGGTCATGAGGTGGTAGACGCCGGCGAAGTAGGCGCCCGAGCCCACGCCGATGAACATGATGCCGAGCTGGCTCACCGTGGAGTAGGCGAGCACCCGCTTCAGGTCGTACTGGGCGAAGGCGATGATCGCGGCGAAGAGCGCGGTGAGCGCGCCGACGAGCGTCACCACCGCCATGGAGGCCGGCGCGAGCACGAAGAGGAAGTTCGTGCGGGCGACGAGGTAGACACCGGCGGTGACCATGGTGGCGGCGTGGATGAGGGCCGAGACCGGCGTCGGGCCGGCCATCGCGTCGGGCAGCCAGACGTAGAGCGGGATCTGCGCGCTCTTGCCGGCCGCGCCCACGAAGAGCCCGAGGGTGGCGAAGGTGAGCGCCGCCTGCAGCGTCCACCCGGAGAAGACGCCGGTGGTGAGCACCCAGTCCGGGCGCACCGCCGCCGACCGTGCGGCGAGCTGGCCGAAGTCGGCGGTGCCGAAGATCGAGAAGATGGCGAAGAGGCCGAGCAGGAAGCCGAAGTCGCCGACCCGGTTCGTGACGAAGGCCTTGCGACCCGCCGCGGCGTTCTCCTCCTTCGTGTACCAGAAGCCGATGAGGAGGTAGGAGGCGAGGCCCACGCCCTCCCAGCCCACGAAGGTGAGGACCAGGTTGTCCCCCATCACCAGCGTCAGCATCGCCGCGATGAAGAGGTTCAGGTACGTGAAGAAGCGGGCGTAGCCGGCGTCGTCCTCGTGGGACATGTAGCCGGTGGAGTAGAGGTGGATGAGGAAGCCCACGCCGGTGACGATGAGGAGCATCGTCCCGGACAGCCGGTCGACGAGCAGGCCCCAGGGCACCGCCACCGGCGCCCGGCCGCTCGCGTCGACGACGCGGAACCACCAGTCGCCCATGAAGTGCAGGTTCGTCCCCCCGGCGACCCAGGCGAAGGCCACGCAGGAGAGCAGGAACGACCCTCCGACCATCGCCAGCGCGATCAGGGCGACGTTGCCGCGCCCGAGCCGGCGACCGAAGAGCCCGTTCACGAGCGCTCCGGCGAGGGGGAGGAGGATGATGGCCCACAGGTAGCTCTGGGCCGCAGCCGGGTTGTCCAGGAGCGGGGGCATAGGGAGGCGAAAGGATTACCTTCTTCGAACAAGGGAGGCAATCACCTTGTGAATGGCTATCATCCCCGCGTGACCGCCCCCGAGAGCGCCGCCGCCGAGGCCCGGAAGATCCCCAGGGCCGACCGGCTCCTGGCCGCCGCCGAGCGGGCCGGCTGGACCGTCCGGATGGGGCACGCTCCGATCATGGAGGCGGTCCGCGCCACCCTCGACGCGGTCCGGGCCGAGGTCCTGGGGGGCGCCCCCTGCCCCCCTGCCGAGGGGGTGGAGGCCCGCCTCCTCGAGCGGCTCGAGGGCGCCGCCCGGGGCACCCTGCGGCCGGTCGTGAACGCCACCGGCGTCGTCATCCACACGAACCTCGGGCGGGCCCCCCTGTCCCGGTCCACCGTCGAGGCCATGCAGGTGGCCGCCGGCTACGCCAACCTGGAATACGACCTGGCGTCGGGGGAGCGGGGCGACCGCTACGGCCACGCCACCGGCCCCCTGTGCCGGCTCACCGGCGCCGAGGCGGCGCTCGCCGTCAACAACTGCGCCTCGGCCGTCCTCCTGGCCCTCTCCGCCCTCTCCGAGCGGCTCCCGGCCCGTCGGGAGGGCGCCTCCCTGCCCATCGCCGAGCCGGGCGCCGCCGGCCGGCCGGAGGTCCTCGTGTCCCGGGGGCAGCTCGTCGAGATCGGAGGCGGCTTCCGGGTGCCGGACGTCCTGCGCCGGTCGGGGGCCGACCTCGTCGAGGTCGGCACGACGAACCGGACCTATGTGGCCGATTTCGTGGGTGCCCTCTCCCCCCGCAGCCGCATCCTCCTCTCGGTCCACCGCTCCAACTTCCGCATCGAGGGGTTCGTCCACGACACGTCGCTCGCCGAGCTCGCCGATCTCGGCAGGCGCGCGGGGGTCTGGGTGGTGGACGACGTCGGGTCGGGCGCGCTCTTCCCCACCGCCCCGTTCGGCCTGGGCGAGGAGCCCACGGTGCGGGAGCGGATCGCCGCGGGCGCCGACCTGGTCTGCTTCTCCGGCGACAAGCTGCTCGGCGGGCCGCAGTGCGGGCTGCTCGTGGGGCGGCGGGAGGCCATCGACCTGTGCCGCCGCCACCCGCTGCTCCGGGCGCTCCGGGTGGACAAGGTGACGCTCGCCGGCCTCGCGGCCACGCTGGCCCACCACGAGCGGGGCGAGGCGCTCGGGGAGCTCCCGGTGGGGAGCGCCTTCGCCTGGAGTCCGGACGAGGTCCGGGCCGGGGCGGAGGCGGGGCGCGAGCCCCTCGCCCTTCCCGGCGTCGAGGTCCTCCCGTCCCGGTCCGCGGTCGGCGGGGGAACGCTGCCCGGGGTGACGCTCGCCACCTTCGTGGTCGCGCTCCCGCCAGGCGACCCGGACGCGGTGGCGGCGCGTCTGCGCGCGGCCGGGACGCCGGTGGTGGGGCGCATCGAGGAGGGGCGCGTGCTCCTCGACCCGCGCACGGTGCTCCCCGGCGAGGACGCCGCGGTGCTCGACGCGGTGCGGGCGGCCTTCAGCCGTTGAACCGGTACCCGACGCCGCGCACCGTCTCCAGCCAGCGGGGGCGGTCGGCGTCGTCGCCGATGTGGGCGCGGAGCCGGGCGACGAAGTTGTCCACCGTGCGCCCGGTGCCGTCGTAGAGGGAGCCCCAGACCGCCCGGGTCAGCTGCTCGCGGGAGTAGACGCGGCCGGGGTGGGCCACGAAGAAGGCGAGCAGGTCGAACTCGCGCGCGGTGAGGGTCACCGGCTCCCCGTTCACCGTGAGCCGGCGCTCACCGAGGTCGAGCTCGACGTTCCCGAACCGCTTCAGCTGACGCACCGGGCCGGTGGCGCCGGCGGACCGGCCGCGGCGCAGCGCCGCCCCGATGCGGGCGATGAGCTCCTTCAGCCCGAACGGCTTCACCACGTAGTCGTCGGCTCCGAGCGCCAGCCCCGCCACCTTGTCGGCCTCCTGCCCCTTCGCCGACAGGATGAGGATGGGCATCCCGGGGTCCTCCTTGCGGAGCTCCCGGATGAGCTCGAGACCGCCCAGGCGCGGCAGCATGACGTCGACGATGAGGAGGTCGGGGCGCTCCGTGCGCGCGATGCGCAGCCCCTCCTCGCCGTCGGCGGCGGTGCGGACCTTGTAGCCCTCCATCGCCAGGTTGAGGTCGAGGCCGCGCAGGATGGAGGGGTCGTCCTCCACGATCAGGATCCGCTCTCCGCTCACGTCCCGTCCCCTTCCGCGAGGCGCAGGAAGACGCTGAACGCCGCCCCCTTCCCGACCTCGCTCCTCACGCTCACCTTCCCGCCGTGGGCCTCCACGACGTGCTTCACCATCGAGAGGCCGAGGCCGCTCCCCTCGATGCTCCGCTCGAGCGGGTCCTTGCCCCGGTAGAACTTGTCGAAGATCCGCTTCTGGTCGGCTCCGGGGATGCCCGGGCCGTTGTCCGAGACCACCACCTCGACGGCGTTCCCGGCCTTCCGGGCGGTGATGGCGATGCGCTTCTCCGCACCGGTGTACTTGAAGGCGTTCTGGAGAAGGTCGACGAGGGCGTCCCCGAGGGCGTCGCGGTCGGCCAGCACCGGCGGCAGGTCGCCCGGGACCTCGCGGCGGACCTCGGCGCCGGTCTGGAGCCGCTGGGGCTCCACCGCCCGGAGCGCGTCGTCCACGATGGGGCCGAGCGGCTGCCGGCGCAGGTCGAAGGTGCGCTTGCCCGATTCCATGCGGGCCCAGTCGAGCAGCCGGGAGATGAGCGAGGACAGGCGCGCCGTCTCCGCGGCGATGATGTCGAGCGCCTCGCGCCGCTGCGCCTCGTCGGCGAGCCGCCCCATCTGCAGGGTCTCCACGAACATCCGGATGCTCGTGAGCGGCGTGCGCAGGTCGTGGGAGACCTTGTTCACGAAGTCGGTCTGGAGCCGGGAGAGGTAGGCCTCCCGGTACAGGACGACGAGCGTCGCCACCGTCCCGATGATGGTGGTGGCCACGAGCGCCAGGATGAGGATGCCGAAGACGTAGTCCACGGCCTGCCGGCCGAAGACCAGGATGAGGATGCCCACCGTGAGCATCATGGCCGCGGGAACGACCACGAAACCAATGATGAGGGGGTAGACCCGGCGGAGCTTCACCGGCACATCCTAACGAAAAGCCCGTCGCCTTTGGGGCGACGGGCTCCCGTTTCATCCGCGAGACCCCGGGGACGGATCCCCGGGGCCGCGCGCGTTCGAGACTGCTACTCGGCCTTGAGCGCCGGGACCGGCTGCGTGCCGTTCAGGGCGTTGATCTCGGCCTGGGTCAGGTTCTGCCCGCCGCCGAACCCACGCATGTGGGCGATGGCCGGGCCACCCGTGTGGCAGGAGCCGCAGGTGGCGAACCAGGACGTCGTGCGGAGGTTCTCCGCATTGGTGTTGCCGAGCTGCGTCGTCGTGCCGTTCTGCGCGGCGCGCGGCGCGAAGTACGCCGTGCTGCTCGCCGTGTGGCAGGCCTGGCAGTTCGCGAGCGGCATCGGGTACGTCACCTCTTCGAAGCTGTTCACCGACCCGCCGAAGCCGTAGACCACGATGTTCGACGTGTGGATCTCGTGGATCATGGTGCGGAAGTCGATGGGCACCTGGGTCTTGCCGTCGACGCCCGGGCCCGGCTTCGGGCGGCGCGCGTAGTCGGTGGCCTCGGTGTTGTGGCAGGTCGTGCAGACCTCGAGGCTGCCCTGGCGGTTGTTGCCGTGCAGGCTGAGCGTCGCCTTGGTCTCCGGGTTGCCGTGGCACTTGTCGCAGGCGGCCAGGTTGACGACCGTGGAGGCCTGGCCGGCCGGGTT
>DAOMFN010000044.1:0-1365 GCA_035429785.1 Anaeromyxobacteraceae bacterium | reverse complement strand
GCGCCGGCGTTGGTGTAGTTGCCGACCTTCCAGGCGAGGTTGACCTGGAGGCGGCTCGCGCCGGTGGCCGTCTGGGTCCAGAACGGGCTGGTCTTGATGTTGGAGTTGGCGGCGCTGTTCACGCGGAAGGTGACCACCGGGAACTGGCCGACGGCGGTGCTCTTCACGCTGACGATGCTGTACGCCGGGCTGCCGGGGGCGTTCGGGGCCACGAAGGCGTTGGCGCCGACCTGGGCCGGGATGGCGTGCTGCGAGTCGATGCTCTCCGGCGTGTGGCAGCTCGTGCAGAGCGACGTCGTGGTGACCGCGAAGGTCTGGTGGGCCGAGGCGGCCGGGGCGTTCGGCGAGAACTTCACGCTCTCGTGGCAGCCCGAGCAGGCGGCGACGCCGACCATCGTGCGGTAGTAGTCGGAGCCCGTGAGGCCGGGGACGTGGCAGGTCGTGCAGTTGCGGACGTCCTGCGGGTAGGTGATCTCGGCGCCGACGAGGCCGGCGAACGAGTAGTTGAGCCCCATCTCACGGGCCGCGTGGAGGCCGTGGACCATGTAGGAGAAGTTGCCCACGCCGGCCACGCCGCCCGCGTTGATCTGCGAGGTGTGGCAGGTGGCGCAGTACTGGGCCTCGACCCGGCGGCCGTGGACGCGGAGCAGGCCGTGGCAGTCGTTGCAGGCCGCGGTGTTCACGACGGCGCGGTCGTTCGGGACGATCGTGCTGCCGCCGACGAGGTTCGCCGTGCCGTTCGCGTAGAAGGTGACGTTGGCGCCCGAGTCGGGATTGAAGACCGTGAAGCCGCTGCCGAGCTGCATGCCGACCTGGAGCTGATCGGAGCCGGCCGGGTCCCAGTTCGTCTTCAGGATCTTCCGGGTCGTGAAGGTGCAGGTGTAGGGGTTCGTGCCCGTGGGCGCGGCGGAGCAGTTCGCGCTCGAGGGGTTCGCGCCGTTCAGGATGACCGACTGGAGCTGGTAGTTGTTCGCCGCGTTGCCGGAGAGGACGTACTTCACCGCGGTGAAGGAGAAGCTGTTCGCGGCGAGCGCCGGGCCGCTGGGAGCGGTCGCCACGCCGTCGGCGTTCCGGACCTCCCAGGTCACGGTCGGGACCACCGAGTCACCCGGGGTGGTGGTGGTCGCATCGGCCCACGTCACCGACGTGATCGCGATCGAGCCCTTGTAGAGGGCGTTCGAGGCCGCGTCGTCGTGGTAGAAGTTCTGGTTCACCGAGACGCCGTTCGAGATGAACGCGGCGCGCAGGTTCACTGCGTTGTCCTGGTTGTGGCAGAACGAGCAGGTCTCGGCCTGGGTGGCCACGGGGCCCGTCGGGCCGGTGGGGCCGGGAGCGCCCGCGGGGCCGGTGGGGCCGGTGTCGCCC
>DAOMFN010000043.1:0-8993 GCA_035429785.1 Anaeromyxobacteraceae bacterium | reverse complement strand
AGCGGCTCCAGTCGATCGTGGACGACATCCTCGACCTCTCCCGCATCCAGGCCGGACGGATCGAGATCCAGGCGCAGCCCTTCGACGCCGCGGCCAGCGTCCGGCAGGCCGTGCGGGAGGGGGAGGGGAGCGCCCGAGCCGCCGGGGTCGTGCTCGCCGTCGACCTGCCTCCCGAGCCCCTGCCCGCGCTCGGCGACCCGGAGCGGATCGGCGTCGTGCTCGCCAACCTCGTCGCCAACGCCATCCGCCACACGCCCCCGGGGGGCTCGGTGGCGGTCCGCGGGGCCCCCGCGCCGGGCGGCGTGCGCATCGAGGTCGAGGACAACGGCGAGGGGATCGCGCCCCAGTACCTCGACCGGATCTTCGACCGCTTCTTCCAGGTGCCCGGCGCCCGGCGCGGGGGGCTGGGGCTCGGGCTCTACATCTCCCGCGAGGTCGTGCGCGCCCACGGGGGCGAGATGGGCGTCTCGAGCGAGCCGGGCCGGGGCAGCACCTTCTGGTTCAGGATCCCCGCCGCCCCGGCGGGACCGGCGGCCTCCTGAATCAGCGCCCCTCGCGCTTGCGCTTCCGCCACAGGGTGGAGGGGTCGAGCCCGAGGATGCGGGCCGCCTCCTCCTGGGTCGCGGTCCGGGCGAGCACCCGGAGGATGTGCTCCCGCTCGATCTCCTCGACGGTGAAGTCCCCTCCCAGCGCGGGGGTCCGGGTCGCGTGGCCGGCCATCCGTCCCGGGAAGCTCTCCGGCTCGAGCACCTGGCCGGGCGTCAGGATCACGGCGCGCTCGATGGCGTTGCGCAGCTCCCGGACGTTTCCGGGCCAGGGCCAGGCGACCAGCATCGCCTCGGTCGCGGCCGACAGCTCCGGGGGTGGCCTGCGCGCCTGCCGGGCGAAGAACGAGACGAAGGCGCGCGCCAGGGGAACGACGTCCTCCGGTCGATCCCGCAACGGGGGCACGACCACCTCCACGACGTTCAGCCGGTAGAGCAGGTCCTCCCGGAACCGCCCGTCCCGCACGGCGGCCTCGAGGTCGCGGTTCGTCGCGGCGACCACCCGGACGTCGGCGACCCGGGTGCGGTTCTCGCCGATCCGCTCGAAGCGCTTCTCCTGGAGGAAGCGGAGGAGCTTCGCCTGGAGAGGAGGCGGGATCTCGCCGATCTCGTCGAGGAAGACCGTCCCGCCCTCCGCGGCCTCGATGCGGCCCGGCTGGTCCCGCACCGCGCCCGTGAACGCGCCGCGGGCGTGGCCGAAGAGCTCGCTGGCGAGGAGCTCCTCGGTGAGCGTCGGGCAGTTCACCACCACGAAGGGGCGCTCCCGCCGCGGGCTGGCGGCGTGCAGCGCCCGGGCGAGCACCCCCTTGCCCGTCCCGCTCTCGCCGCGGAGGAGGACGGCGACGTCGTGCGGCGCCGCCTTCATGAGCGTCTCGACCGCCGCCCGCACCCGCGGCGAGGCCGAGTCGAGGTGGACGTCGGGCGCCGCGTCGGAGAGCCGGGCCTCGAGGTCGGAGAGGCGAGCGGCGGTGGCGCGCCGCTCACGGGCCACGTCGAGGACGTGGCGGATCTGCGCCGGGGTGAAGGGCTTGGGCAGGTAGTCCCGGGCACCCCTCCGGATGGCCTCCACCGCGGTCTCGAAGGTCGCGAACGCCGTGATCACGACCACGTCGAGCCCGGGCCGCTCGGCGAGCATGCGAGGGACGAGGTCGAGGCCGCTCTCCGCCCCGAGCCGGAGGTCGCAGAACGCGAGGTCGTACGGGGCCAGGCGGAGGGCCTCGAGCGCCGCCGCACCCGACGCGGCCTTGTCGGCCCGCGCGCCCGCCTGGTGGATGCAGAGGGCGAGGGTGTCGCGGATGTTGGGCTCGTCGTCGACGACGAGGACGCGCAGGGGGAGGACGGTCGGGTCGGTCATCGGGAGAGGCCACCGAGAGTAGACCGACCCCGCCGGGATTGCGACGGGTGGCGCCGCTCCGGTGCGGCGAGCCGGCCGTGGCCGTCCCGGCCCCCGTGGGAGTCCCGTCCGGGGCGTCCACGCCCCCGACGTCCATGCGGCCCACCCAAACGGACGGTGTACGATCGGGGGCGGAGCCACCGTGGACCCGTACGAACCGCTGCTGTCGCTCGGCCTCGCCGTCGTCGCCGGCCTCCTCATCGGCCTGGAGCGGGAGCAGTCCGGCCCGTCCGACAAGGACCCCGAGTCGTTCCTGGGCGGCGCCCGGACCTACCCGCTCGTGGCGCTCGCGGGCGCGCTCTCGGCCCTCCTCGGCCGCCACTTCGGTGCCCCGATCCTCGTGGCGGTGCTCGGCGCGCTCGTCGTCTTCCTGGTCGTCTCCTACGTGGACGTGGTGCGCCGCGGCTCGGACCGCGGGATCACCTCGGAGGTGGCGCTCGTCGTCGCCTTCCTGCTCGGGGCGGTGGCCGTCTCCTCCGACCTCGTCCCGCAGGGGGGACGCCGGGTCTTCACCGTGCTCGGGACGGCGGTGGCGGTGACCGCGCTCCTCTCGGCGAAGCCGGTGCTCCAGCCGCTCATGCGGCGGGTCTCGCGCGAGGACGTGGTGAGCGTCCTCAAGTTCCTCATCGTGGCGGTCCTCCTCGTGCCCTGGCTGCCCGACCGGAACTTCGGGCCGCTCGGCGCGCTCAACCTGCGCACCATCGGCTGGATGATGCTGCTCGTGGCCGGCGTGAGCTTCGTCGGCTACGCCGCCACCCGCCTCCTCGGGCCGCAGCGGGGCCTGGCCGTGACCGGCTTCGTGGGCGGGCTCGTGTCCTCCACGGCGGTGACCCTCGCGATGTCCTCCCGCTCGAAGCAGAATCCGGCCATCGAGCGGCCGGCCGCGCTCGCGGTGGTGCTCGCGTCGTCCCTGGTCTTCGTCCGGGTGCTCCTCGTCGTGGCCTTCGTCGACCAGCCGCTCGCCGCCGCGCTGGCCGTGCCCATGCTCGCGATGGCGGCGGCGGGGCTCTCCGCCTGCGCGTTCCTCTACCGCCGCGCCGCGAAGTCCAACGGCGGGGAGCCCATCCACCTGAAGAACCCGGTGAGCCTCTCCTCCGCCTTCGAGTTCGCCCTCATCTTCGCGGCGGTCATGGCGGGCTCGAAGGCCGCCAGCCACTACCTGGGCTCGGCGGGCGTGTACGCGGCCGCACTCGTCGCCGGCACGGCCGACATGGACGCCATCGCGCTCTCCATGGCCGAGCTCGCGGGCAACCAGGTCACCGTGGCGGTCGGGGCCACCGCGGTCGTCCTGGCCGGCTTCACCAACACCGTGGTCAAGGGCGGCATGGCCGTCGCGCTGGGGAGCTGGGGCTACGCGCGCACCGTGCTCGCCTGCTTCGCCGTGATCCTCGCCGCGGGGGGGCTCTCGCTCCTCACCGTGTGGCGGTAGTCTAGGCGAGTGTCCGCCGGCGACCCCTTCAGCACCGCGCTGCTCCTGACGACGGCCGGGGTGCTGCTCGCGGCGAGCGCGCTCTTCTCCGGCGCCACCCGCCGGTTCGGGATGCCCGTGGGGCTGGTCTTCGTCGCCATCGGCATGCTGGCCGGTCGCGAGGGGCTGGGCATCGCCTTCGAGGACTACGCCTTCACCTGGCGGCTGGGCACGGTGGCGCTCGCCCTCATCCTCTTCGACGGCGGTCTCAACACGCCCGCGGCGTCGTTCCGGGTCGCCCTCGCCCCGGCGTCGGTCCTGGCGACGCTGGGCGTGCTGGCCACCGCAGGCGTCATGGGCGCCTTCGCGCGCCTGCTCGGCCTCCCCTGGGAGCAGGCGCTCCTCCTCGGCGCCATCGTCTCCTCCACCGACGCCGCGGCCGTCTTCTCCATCCTCCGGACGAGCGGCATCCAGCTGAAGCGGCGGGTCGGCGCCACGCTGGAGCTGGAGAGCGGCCTCAACGACCCGATGGCGGTGATCCTGACGGAGGCGCTCACCACCCAGCTCGTCTCCGGCCAGCCGCTCGGCTGGGGGACCGCGCTCGACGTGGCGGTGAAGCTCGTGGTCGGCGGCGTGGCGGGCCTCGCCGTGGGGCTGGGCGGGCGGTGGCTGCTCGGGCGGGTGCGCCTCCCGGTGGGCGGCCTGTACCCCGTGCTCACCATCGCCATCGCCCTGCTCGCCTTCGGCGTCCCCGAGCTGCTGCACGGCAGCGGGTTCCTCTCGGTCTACGTCGCCGCGGTCCTCATCGGGAACGGGCCGCTCCCCTTCAAGGGAGGCGTGCTCCACGCGCACGACGCCGCCGCCTGGTTCCTCCAGGTCTGCATGTTCCTCGTGCTCGGGCTCCTCGCCACCCCGTCCACGCTGCTCGCGAGCTGGGGCTCGGGCGTGGCGCTCGGCGTGTTCCTGCTCGTGGCCCGCCCGGCGGTGGTGGTCCCGATCCTGGCGGCCTTCCGCTTCCGCTGGCCGGAGCAGGTGTACGTGGGGTGGGTGGGGCTGCGCGGCGCGGTCCCGGTCGTGCTCGCCATCGTTCCGGTGCTCGCCCGGGCGCCCGGGGCGGCGGGGATCTGGAACGCGGTCTTCTTCATCGTGCTCGTGAACATCACCGTGCTCGGGCTCACCGTCCGGCGCGGCGCCTCCCGGCTCGACCTGCAGGCCTCGCGCCCGCCGCCGCCCCAGGGGCTCATCGAGATCTCCTCCAGCCGGCCGCTCGACGCCGAGATCGAGGTCTTCTTCGTGGATCCGGCCTCGGCGGTGGCCGGGTCCTCGCTCGCCGACCTGCCGCCCTTCCCGGCCGGCTCGGCGGTCATCATGGTGCTTCGGGGCGACGACCTGCTCACCGCCCGCGGCGCGACGGTGCTCGAGCCCGGCGACCACGTCTACGTGCTCACCCGCCCCGAGGACCGCGGCTTCGTCCACCTGCTCTTCGGCGAGGCCGAGCAGGGGTGACGGGGTCGGTCCCGCGCCGCGCCGGGCGCCTCCGCCCGGTTCCGGTTAGGAAGCCCGGACGGGAGGAAGAGACGTGAAGCTCTACTACGTTCCGAAGACGCGTGCCTCGAGGCCCCGCTGGGTCCTCGAGGAGCTGGGCATCCCCTACGACCTCGTGCGGCTCGAGCCGGGAGAGAAGGGGACCCGCTCCCCGGAGCACCTCTCTCGCCACCCGCTCGGCCACGTGCCGGTCCTGGAGGACCGCGGCCAGTTCGTCTTCGAGTCGGGCGCCATCTGCATGCACCTCGCCGACCTCTTCCCGGAGAAGCGTCTCCTGCCGCCCCCGGGGACGGTGGAGCGGGCACACGCCTACCAGTGGGTCCTCTTCGCCATGACCGAGCTCGAGCCGCCGCTCGTGGCCCTCTCGGCCGAGGCGAAGAAGCCGGAAGGGGAGCGCAGCGCGGCGGCCGTCGCGGCGGCGCGGGAGCGGTTCGCCGTCGCCGCACGGGCCCTCGAGGGCGCGCTGTCCGGCCGGAGGTTCCTCGGCGGCGAGTCCTTCGGGGTCGCCGACGTCATGGTGGGGGCCACCCTCGCCTGGGCGCGCGGGCTGCGCCTCCTCGAGGGCGTCCCGGGCGTGGAGGCGTACCTGGCGCGGCTGCGCGAGCGGCCCGCCTGGCAGCGCGCCATCGCCGACTGACGGTGCTAACATCCCCGCGAGGGGAGGGCGCTCATGGTCTGGTGGTCGTGGGTCTTGCTCGGCGTCGCGCTGCTCGTGGTCGAGATCGTGACGCCCGGGGGGCTCTTCGCCCTGTTCTTCGGGATCTCCGCCCTCGCGGTCGGCGCCCTGGCCGCGGCCGGGCTCGGACCGGCCTGGATGCAGTGGATCCTGTTCCCGCTGCTCGGGGTCGCGCTCCTCGCCGCGCTCCGCAAGAGGCTCCGGGCCCGGGCCGGGAGCGGGCCGGAGGTGGCGGGGCTCGCCGGTGAGTTGGCCATCCCGAGCGAGGACATCGCCCCGGGGGCCACCGGCAGCGCCGCCCTGCGGGGGGCGCCCTGGACCGCCGTGAACGACGCCGACGTCCCGCTGCGGCGCGGGCAGCGCTGCCGCGTCGTCCGGGCCGACAACCTGACCATCCACATCCGTCCGGAGTGAAGGGGGAGACATGAGCCTGCTCGGCGTCGCGGTGGTGCTGGCCATCTTCGTGGTCTTCGTCGTGCTGAAGACGGCGGTGGTGGTGCCGCAGCAGAGCGCCTTCGTGGTGGAGCGGCTGGGGCGCTTCAACGGCGTGCTCACCGCCGGGTTCCACGTGCTCGTGCCCTTCGTGGACGTGGTGCGGTACCGGCACACGCTGAAGGAGCAGGCCGTCGACATCCCGGAGCAGATCTGCATCACCCGGGACAACGTCCAGGTGCACGTGGACGGCGTGCTCTACCTCCAGGTGCTCGACGCCCAGCGGGCCAGCTACGGGATCGCCGACTACGTCTTCGCGATCACCCAGCTCGCCCAGACCACGCTCCGCTCCGAGGTGGGCAAGATCGACCTCGACAAGACCTTCGAGGAGCGCACCCACGTGAACACCCAGGTGGTCACCGAGCTCGACAAGGCCACCGTGCCCTGGGGCATCAAGGTCCTCCGCTACGAGATCAAGAACATCACGCCGCCCCAGGACGTGCTCGCCGCCATGGAGAAGCAGATGCGGGCCGAGCGGGAGAAGCGGGCCGTGATCCTCTCGTCCGAGGGCGAGCGGGACGCCGCCATCAACACCGCCGAGGGGCGCAAGCAGCAGGTCATCAAGGAGTCGGAGGCGAGCCGCCAGCAGCAGATCAACATGGCCGAGGGGCAGTCGCAGGCCATCCTGAAGGTGGCCGAGGCGACCGCCGAGGGGCTCCGCAAGGTGGCCGAGGCGGTCTCGGTGCCGGGAGGGGTGGAGGCGCTGCAGCTGCGCGTGGCCGAGCAGTGGGTCCGCGAGTTCGGCAACCTCGCCAAGGCGGGGAACACGCTCGTCGTGCCGGCCAACCTCTCCGACGTCTCGTCGATGGTGGCGCTGGCCATGAAGGTGGCCCGCCGGGAGGACGCGCTCCCCACCGCGCCCGGCCCCCGTCCGCCGGCGCGCTAGCGGGCGGCGCCCTTCGACGCCTTCCAGGCCGCGAGCACCTGCCGCTCCCGCTCCCGCGAGAGCCCGGCGCGGGGCTTCGCGCGCCGCTCCGCGGGGAGCCCGTTCCACCAGGCGAGCGTGTCCCGCGCGGTCTCGTCGAGGGGCCGGAAGCGCAGCCCCTCGGCCACGGCCCGGGCGATGGACACCTGCGACATCCCGCTCTCCGGCCCTCCGGCCGGGATCCAGACCGGCATGTCGCTCCAGGGCTCGACCTTCTCCTTCTCGAGGAACGCCGCCGGGACCCAGGTGAGCGCGGCGCCGCCCGAGGCCGGCATGCAGGCCGCGAGCATCTGTCGCATCGAGGTGCGCGCGGCTGGCCCCACGGCGTTGAAGATCCCGGTGGCGCGCCGCGCCGACATCGAGGCCATCCAGGTGGCGAGGTCGCGGACGTCGACGACCTGGATCGGATCCTCGCCGTCGCCCGGGGCGAGCGCCTCGCCCCCCTCGGCGAGCCGCACCGGCCAGTAGGTGAAGCGGTCGGTCGGGTCGCCGGGCCCGACGATGAGGCCGGGCCGGACGACGAGCACGCGACCGGGCATGGCGGCCTCGGCGGCCCGCTCGCATGCGGCCTTGAGCGCGCCGTAGTTCGCCCGGACGTCCTCGGTCTTCGGATCGGACAGGACGGCGATCTTCGCCCCCTCGTCCGAGCCGGGAGGGATGGCCTCGTCGTAGACCGAGATGGACGAGACGAAGACGTAGCGCGCGACGGACGGGGCGAGCAGCTCCGCCGACATGCGGACGATCCGGGGCACGTAGCCGGAGGTGTCGATGACCACGTCCCAGGTCCGGCCCCGGAGGGCGTCCAGCTTCCCGTCCCGGTCGCCGTGGAGCTGCTCCACGTCGGTGAACCGCCCCGGGTTGGTCTTCCCGCGGTTGAAGAGGGTGACGACGTCGCCGCGGGCGCGCAGGGCCTCCACGAGCGCCGGACCGAGGAAGCCCGTGCCCCCCAGGATGAGCACGCGCGAGGGGCCGGTCGCGGCGGCGCCTCCCGTGGCCTCCCCGGCCCCGGCCGACGCCCCCGGACCGGATGCCTTCGGGGCCGTGCAGGCCGCGGCCAGGGTGGCGAGGGAGGCCTGCAGGAAGTCGCGCCGGGTCATGGCCATGTGGGGCTCCAGATGTGCGGGTCAGCGGCGGAAGTCGGCGGCCATCCGCCGGCGCATCCGCTCGTCGGGCAGCGGTCCCGAGCCCGCCGCGAGGTTGTCCGCCATGTGCGCCGGCTTCCGGGTGGCGGGGATGGCGGAGGTGACCGCCGGGTGGGAGAGCACGTACTTGAGGAACACCTGGGCCCAGGAGGCGGCGCCGATCTCCGCGGCCCAGCCCGGGAGCGGCCTGTCCCGGACGGCGGAGAAGAGCGCGCCCTCCTCGAAGGGGCGCATCACGAGCACCGCCGTTCCCGACGCCGCGGCGGCGGGGAGGAGCCGCTTCTCCGCCTCGCGGCCGGCGATCGAGTACGGGAGCTGCACGAAGTCGAGCGCCTCCGTGGCGAGGAGCCTCTCGAGCAGCGGGAAGGAGGACGTGGCGTAGTGGGTGACGCCGAGGTAGCGGATCCGCCCCTGCTCCTTCCAGGCGCGCAGGACGGGCAGGTGGGTCTCCCAGTCGAGCAGGTTGTGGACCTGCATGAGGTCCATCCGGTCGGTGCGCATGAGGCGCATCGACTCGCGCATCTGCGCCTCGCCGGCGGCCTTCCCGGAGGTCCAGACCTTGGTGGCGAGGAACGGGCGCGGGCCGGGTGCCGCCGAGAGGAGGTCGCCGACCACCGACTCGGCCCGGCCGTACATCGGCGAGCTGTCGATGACCCGCCCTCCGCCGGCGAGGAGGAGACGCAGCACCTCGGCGAGCGGGGCACGGTCGGCGGGGGAGGAGCCGACGTCGAAGGTCTGCCAGGTGCCGAGCCCGACCACCGGCAACCGCTCGCCCGTGCGCGGGACGGGTCGGTCGGTCATGGCGCCTCCTTCCGCGGCCCGGACACCGGCCGCGGCCGCGAGCATGCCCCCGGCGGCGGCCCGGAG
>DAOMFN010000042.1:0-8996 GCA_035429785.1 Anaeromyxobacteraceae bacterium | reverse complement strand
GGCCACGACGCCCGTCAGCGGGTTGTTGACCTCGTGCGACACGCCGGCGACGAGCGTGCCCAGCGCGGCGAGGCACGAGTGGACGTGCGGCTGCGCCTCCTCGGCGACCCGGTCGCGCAGCGCCGCCCGTGCGGCGGAGAGCGCCTCGCGCAGGCGGCGCACCTCCTCCACGGTGGACCCGGGCTCGGGCGGTCCGACGCCTCCGGGCGCTCCCGACGCCGCCCGCGGTTGCTGGCCCTGCTCGCGCTTCAGGTCTCCCCCCCCGGGGTGCCGCCGCTCCCCCCTGCTACAGACGAATTAGAGCGCCGGAACTGACCCCCCGGCAATGCGACAGGAGGGCGCACTCGCAGGGGGCAACCCCGGCAGGATGCCGTCCCCGGGGTTCCGCCGCGATCCCGGACGCTTGCACCCGGAGCGAAATCGCATCCCCTGGCCCGCCGGGCATTGCCTCGAGCGCCTGCGCGGGGGTAAGCAAGGCCGGTGCCGCACCCGGCGCCCTCCCTCGACCGGCGGTTCCTCCGCACCCGGCGCCTCGTCCTCGCCGTGGTCCTGGCGAGCTACGTCCTCTCCTTCTTCCACCGCACCGCGCCCGCCAGCATCGCCGCGGAGCTGACACGGGCCTTCGGGATCCCGCGGGCCGTGCTCGGGACGCTCGCCGCGACCTACTTCGGCGTCTACACCGTCCTGCAGGTCCCGGTCGGCGTGCTCGCCGACGCCTGGGGGCCCCGCCGCCTGCTCACCCTGGGTGCGCTGGTGGCCGGCCTCGGCTCGCTCGCCTTCGGGCTCGCGCCGGCCTGGGAGGTCGCCGCCGCGGGCCGGACGCTCGTCGGCATCGGCGTCTCGGTGGCCTTCATCGCCGCACTCAAGGTGAATGCGGTCTGGTTCCCGGCCCGCCGCTTCGCCACCCTGAACGGCGCCACGATGCTCGCCGGGAACCTGGGGGCCGTGGCCGCGGGCGCGCCGCTCGCCTGGGCGGTGACCCACGCCTCCTGGCGGGCGGTCTTCGCCGGCCTGGGCCTCCTCTCCCTCGCCATCGGCGCGCTCTCCTGGGCGGTGGTCCGCGACCGGCCCGAGGACGCCGGCTTCGCCCCGGTGAACCCCCGGAGCTTCGACAGCGGCGTGGCGCGGGGATGGCGCGAGGCGCTCCGCGAGGTGGCGTCGAATCCGGCCACCTGGCCGGGCTTCTTCGTCAACCTGGGCGTGAGCGGGAGCTTCTTCGCCTTCGCGGGGCTCTGGGCCATCCCGTACCTCGAGGAGGTCCACGGCCTCCCTCCCGTGACGGCCGCGCAGCACGGGAGCCTGCTCCTCCTCGGCGTCGCCGTGGGATCGGTCGCGCTCGGCACGATCTCGGACCGCCTGGGCAGCCGCCGCTGGCTCATGCGGGCCGTGACCGTGGCCTACGCCCTCTCCTGGATCCCGTGGATCGCCGGGGTCCGCTGGCCGCTCCCGGCCACGCTGGCCTGGTTCGGGGTGATGGGGCTCCTCATCCCCGGCTTCACGCTCACCTGGACGGTGGCGAAGGAGGTGAACCGCCCGGCCTATTCGGGAATGGCCACCGCGGTGGTGAACGTGGGCGGCTTCCTGGGCGGCGGCATCCTCCAGCCGCTCATCGGCTGGCAGCTCGACGCGGGACGGGCGGCCGGCGCAGGTCCGGCTGCCTGGACGCGGGCGCTCCTGATCCTGGCCGCGTCGGCGGCGATGGGGGCCGGGGCCTCCTTCCTGGTCCGGGAGCGGCCCGGGCGTTCGTAATTTTCCGGGGAAGCGGATGGCGCTGGCGATCCGGCCAGGTTCCCCTTAAAAGGGCTCCCCTCGGAGGAAAGACCCGTGAAGAAGATCCCCGTCCTGCTGGCGCTGCTCGCCCTCCTCTCCCCGACGCTCGCGAGCGCCGAGGGCGACGCCGTGAAGGCGCGCAAGCCCGCCAAGGTGAAGTACGACCCCGCCACCGTCG
This sequence comes from Anaeromyxobacteraceae bacterium, assembly GCA_035429785.1. Classification (GTDB taxonomy): domain Bacteria; phylum Myxococcota; class Myxococcia; order Myxococcales; family Anaeromyxobacteraceae; genus CAIOAK01. Next base: position 7,048 of record DAOMFN010000042.1, on the reverse strand, counting down.
TCACGCTCTCCGGCGTGGTGCTCGGCGAGCAGCGCGTCGACGCCGCCAAGGGGCAGAAGGGCGTCCGCCTCGTGATCAAGACCGGCGACCAGCAGGTCTCCGTGCACCTCGGCCCCGACAGCTGGGTCGATCGCCAGAAGGTGAAGCTCGCCAAGGGCGACGAGGTCACCGTGAAGGGCTCCAAGTTCACCTACGACGACAAGTTCGGCCTGATCGCCCAGACCGTCACCCGCGGAGGCGAGACCCTCGTCCTGCGCGACGCGGCCGGCAAGCCGGCCTGGAGCGGCGGGTCGAAGTGACGCACCCGCGGCGCCCGGTCAGGCGCCGCTCTCTCGATCGAGGCCGTCTGCGGCGGTGACGCCGGCCGTCCAGGCGTCCACCTGGGTCGTGAACCAGTTCGCCTGGCGCCGTCCGTTCACGGCGACGGTCCAGCGCCCCGCCTCCTCCCACACGGTGACCTCGTGCCGGCCCACGCGAAACACGCTGGGCGGCCGCGGCGTGGTGGCGCCGCCCCTCTGGGCTCGGGGTCGTCCGGGAGTTCTCGTCAAGGCAGGATCATAGACCACGGGCGAGAGGAAAGCTGACAGGAATCGCAGCGATGCGTCTCCCTGGACCGGACGGGACCCGGCGGCCCGTACCCGGGACCGGGACGCTTGGTCGTGGGATGTGGCGATTCGCCGCAGCCGGCTAGATTGTCGACCGGAGAGGGACACCACGTGACGACATCCTGGCTGGGAACCGTTTGGAGCCTGCGCGGCGAGGAGAGGCTCCTCATCGGGCAGGTGCGTGCCATCGAGGGCGAGCTCGTGACGCTCTCGGTGATGGGGCTCGGGGAGGTCGCGCCCGACGGGCTCGAGGTCCTCCCGCAGCAGCGGGAGGAGAGCGGGCGGCTGGCCCGCCTCAAGGCCACGACGCTGCTCGGCCGCTGGAAGCGCCTCGGCGCCGGGGAACCGGTCGCGGCCTGATAGGCTCCTGGCCGTGGACCTGGCCCGGGAGCGAGCAGACTGGGAAGCCTGGCGCGCGTCGCGCGACGCGCGGCTGCGGGACCGGCGCGGCTGGCTCGCGGTCGTCGCGCTCCACTGGCTCCGGCCCGGGGAGAACCGGCTCGAGGGGCTGCCCGGGACGTTCACGCTCGCGGGCGGCGAGGTGGAGCTCTCCGCCGCGCCGGGCGACGGCTACGCCCTGCGGGGGGAGCCCCTCGTCCGGGCCCGGCTCGCCACCGACGCCGGCCCGGACCCGGACGTCGTGACCCGCGGAGAGGCGACGCGCCTGCAGGTGCTGGCGCGCGGCGCCCGCCGCGCCGTCCCGGTCTGGGACGCCGGCGCGCCGGCCCGGCGCGCCTTTCCCGGCGTCGAGTGCTTTCCCTTCGACCCGGCGTGGCGGATCGAGGCGCGCTGGGAGCCCTTCGTCCCTCCGCGCCGGGTGCTCGTGGAGGACGTGACCGGGTCGGTGGCGGAGCGGGAGGTCCCCGGGCGTGCCGTCTTCACGGCGGGCGGTCGGGAGCTGGCGCTCGAGCCCACGGCCGACGGCGACCGGCTCGCCTTCGTGTTCCGCGACGCCACCGCCGGCGCCGGGACCTACGGGGCCGGGCGGTTCCTCTCCGCGGAGGCGCCGCGGGACGGACGGCTGGTCCTCGACTTCAACCGCGCCGTGAACCCACCCTGCGCGTTCACGCCCCTCGCGACCTGCCCCCTGCCGCGGCCGGAGAACGCGCTCCCCGTGCCGGTGACGGCCGGGGAGCGGTTCGGCGGGGATCACTGAGCCGGCCGGGCCGGGCCGGACCCTCCGCCGCGAGCGCGGGAAAGCCGCTCCACGACCCGCTCCCGCAGCCGCCGCGCCCAGGGCACGTCGCGGGAGAGCAGGGCGAGCCCCAGCACGAGCAGCGGGATGCCGGGGCCCGGGAGCACGAGCAGCAGGACGCCCACCACGAGCAGGGCCCACCCGGCGGCGACGCGGACGGTTCGGGCGAAGGTCACGCGGCCTCCTTGCGGACGAGAGGGGACCTCGCCGCGGAGGCGGCGGCCTGGGCGGCCTGGGCGGCGGCGACGCTGCGGTTCTTCAGGATGGAGGCGATGACGCCCACGGTGAGGATGGCGAGGACCACGGCCAGCGAGACCGCGGCGTGGATCTTGTAGACGTCCACGAGCGCCATCTTCGCGCCGACGAACATGAGCACGAAGGCGAGCGAGGGCTTCAGGTAGGTGAACTTCTCCACGAAGCTCGCGAGCAGGAAGTAGAGCGAGCGGAGCCCCAGGATGGCGAAGACGTTGGAGGTGAAGACGATGAAGGGGTCGCTCGTGACCGCGAAGATGGCGGGGATCGAGTCGACCGCGAAGATGACGTCGGTCACCTCGATGAGGGCGAGCGCGAAGAAGAGCGGCGTGGCGAGCCAGCGGCCGCTCGCCTTCGTGAAGAAGTGGTTGCCGTCGAGCTCGGGGCTGGCCGGGATCACCTTGCGCAGGAAGCGGAAGACCGCGCTGTTCTCCGGATGATCGGCGTTCCCCCGGGCGAGGAGGAGCTTCACGCCGGTGAGGACGAGGAAGGCCCCGAAGACGTAGATGATCCAGTGGAAGCGGGAGAGGAGCGCCGCGCCCGCGGCGATCATGGCGCCGCGCATGACGAGCGCCGAGAGGATGCCCCAGAAGAGCACCCGGTGCTGGTAGATGGGCGGGATCCCGAGCGCGCCGAAGATGACGACGAAGACGAAGATGTTGTCGACCGAGAGCGACTTCTCGATCACGTAGCCGGTGAAGTACTGGAGCCCGAGCTCGCTGCCGTAGCTCCACCAGACGTAGCCGCCGAAGGCGACCGCCAGCGCCACCCAGAGGGCGGACCACCCGAGCGCCTCCTTCGGGCCGACGACGTGGTCCTTGCGGTTGAAGACCCCGAGGTCGAGCGCCAGCATGAGGAGGACGAACCCCAGGAAGGCCGCCCACTCGAGCATCGTGTGTTCCATCGTCTCCGCTCCCTCGCCTGCGGCGGGCATCGCCGCGTCCCGGGAATGCTAGGGAACGGCGGCCCGCAGAACATCACGAATTTTCACTTCGAACCATTCAACGAACCTAATGATTGACCCGACCGGTCAGGCGGCCCGGGCCCTCGGGCCGGTGGGGGGCGCCGGCCGGAGCCGCCGCGACAGGAGCTCCACGTCGGCGGCCTCGAGGGTCTCCCGGGCGAGCAGCGCCCGCGCCCCGTCGTCGAGGACGTCCCGGTTGCGGTCGAGGATCGACCGCGCACGGACGTGGGCCCGGTCGAGGATCTCCCGCACCGCGAGGTCCACCTCGCGGGTGGTCTCGGGCGAGTGCTCGCGCCGCGCGCCGGGGAATCCGGGATCCTGGCCGGTGTCGTACGAGACCGCGCCCAGGTCCGGGACCATGCCGTAGCGGGCCGCCATGGCGCGGGCCATCTCGGTCGCCCGGGCCAGGTCGTCGGCGGCGCCGGTGGAGCGGTGCCCGAAGACGATCTCCTCCGCGGCCCGGCCGCCGAGCAGCACGGCGAGGCGCGCCTCGAGCTGGGACTGGGTGAGGAGGTGGCGGTCCTCGGAGGGGCGCTGCATCGTGTAGCCGAGCGCGCCCATGCCGCGCGGGACGATGGAGATCTTGTGCACCGGATCGGCGTCGGGGAGCGAGGCCGCGACCAGCGCGTGCCCCATCTCGTGGTGGGCCACGATCTCCCGCTCGCGGGGACCGAGCAGCCGGGTGCGCCGCTCCAGGCCGGCCACGATGCGCTCCAGCGCCGCGTCGAAGTCGGCGCGCGCGACCTCCTCCGCGCCCCGCCGGGTGGCGGCGAGCGTGGCCTCGTTCACGAGGTTGGCGAGGTCGGCCCCGGTGAACCCGGGCGTGAGGCCGGCCACGTCGTCGGCCGACACGTCCGGGCCGAGCTTCACCTTGCGCATGTGGACCGCGAGCACCTGGGCGCGGCCGGCCCGGTCGGGCCGGTCCACCAGCACCTGCCGGTCGAAGCGGCCGGCGCGCAGGAGCGCCGGGTCGAGGACCTCGGGGCGGTTCGTGGCGGCGAGCAGCACGATGCCGCTCGTGGGGTCGAACCCGTCGAGCTCGACGAGGAGCTGGTTCAGGGTCTGCTCCTTCTCGTCGTGCCCGCCCAGCACGCCGCCGGCGCCCCGGGCGCGCCCCAGCGCGTCGAGCTCGTCGACGAAGATGATGCAGGGGGCCTTGGCGCGGGCCTGCTCGAAGAGGTCGCGCACGCGGGCCGCGCCCACGCCGACGAACATCTCCACGAACTCCGAGCCGCCGATGCTGAAGAAGGGCACCTTCGCCTCGCCGGCCACCGCCCGGGCGAGCAGCGTCTTCCCGGTTCCCGGGGGGCCGACGAGGAGCACGCCCTTCGGCATGCGGGCGCCGAGCCGGCCGTGGGACCTCGGGTCGCGCAGGAAGCGCACCACCTCCTGCAGCTCCTCCTTGGCCTCGTCCACGCCGGCGACGTCGGCGAAGGTGACCCCGGTGTCGGCCTCCACGAGCACCTTGGCCTTGCTCTTCCCGATGGCCATGAGCCCCGGGCCGCCGCCCATCCTCTGCCCCAGGCGCCGCGCCAGGAACGCCCAGATGCCGAAGAAGACCAGCGCCGGCACCACCCAGGAGAGCAGGGTCGGCAGGACGTTCGACTCGACGCGCCCGGAGAACTGCACGCCGCCCGCGGCCAGGTCCGCGGCGAGGTCGCGGTCGACGCGGGTGGTGGTGAAGCGCTTCTGGCCGCCGGGCAGGGGCTCCTTCACCTCGCCCACGATGGCGTCCTGGGAGATCCACACCTCCTTCACCTTCTGCTCGGCGACGAGCCGCTTGAACTCGCTGTAGGGCACGGTGGCGACCGCGCGGGAGCGCACCCAGAGGTCGTTCACGAGGAGCACGCCGGCGAGGGCGAGGAGGGCGTAGCCGAGGTGGAAGCGGGTGTTCGGGGTCATGGGTTCTCCGTTCGGTCCGGACGGCGTCCGGCGCCCCGGAGACCTAGTCGCCGCGGAGGTCGCAGAAAATGAGATAGTTTCGATGCCACCATGAACTAAAATGAATTCATGGAATGGCTGAACTACCACCACCTCCACTACTTCTGGGTCGTGGCCCGGACGGGAAGCATCGCGAAGGCCAGCCAGGAGCTCCGCCTCTCCCAGCCCACCATCTCGAACCAGCTGAAGACGCTGGAGGCCTCGCTCGGGCACGAGCTGCTCGAGCGCCGCGGCCGCGGCCTCGTCCTCACCGACGTGGGGCGCACCGTGCTGCGCTACGCCGACGACATCTTCCGGACCGGACGGGAGATGCAGCAGGCCCTGAAGGGCATCCCCACCCGCGACCGGGTCACCTTCGCGGTCGGGGTGTCCGACGTGATCCCCAAGATCGTGGCCGAGCGCATGCTGGAGTCGGCCGTGGACGCCGTGAAGGACCTGCACCTCGTCTGCCGGGAGGGGCCGCTCGCGACGCTGCTCGCGGCGCTCGCCCTGCACGAGCTCGACGTGGTCCTCTCCGACCGGCCGGCGCCGGAGAACGTGCGCGTGAAGGCCTTCGCCCACCTGCTCGCCGAGTGCGGCACCGTCTTCCTGGCGGCGCCCCGGCTCGCCCACCTGCGCAAGGGCTTCCCCGGGTCGCTCTCCGGCCAGCCCCTGCTCCTGCCGGCCGCCGGCACCGAGCTGCGCACCGGCCTCGAGGCCTGGTTCGAGTCCCGCGGGGTCTCCCCGGTCGTGGCCGGAGAGTTCGACGACGGCGCGCTGCTCAAGGCCTTCGGCGCGCGAGGCCTGGGGGTCTTCCCCGCGCCGGCCACCATCGAGAAGGAGGTCTGCGCCCAGTACGGCGTCACCCCGGTCGGGAAGGCCGAGGAGGTGCGGGAGCGGTTCTACGCGCTCACCGTGGAGCGGCGCCTGCGCCACCCGGCCGCCGCGGCCATCGCCGAGGCCGCCCGCAAGGCTTAGACAAAACGAAGGCGACGCTGAGACATTTCGTATTTGTATGCGTCGCCGCGACCCTTAGGCTCTCCCTGCCGGCTCCATCCACCGCCGGGCACGGAGGGACACGATGAACCAGCTGAAGACCATCCTTCTCCTCGGGGCGCTCTCGGCGCTGCTCGTGGCGGCGGGCGCCGCGATCGGGCCGCAGTGGGCCTGGGGCGCCCTGGCACTGGCGCTGGGGATGAACCTCTTCGCCTGGTTCTTCTCCGACCGGCTCGTGCTCCGCATGTCCGGGGCCCGGGAGACCACGCCGGACGAGGCGCCGGAGCTCCACGGGATGGTGGAGGAGCTCTCCGCCCGGGCCGGGCTGCCCAAGCCGCGCGTCCACTTCATCGACGCCCCGCACGCCAACGCCTTCGCCACCGGGCGCAGCCCGGAGAAGGCGGCGGTCGCCGTCACCCGCGGCCTGCTCGAGATCCTCTCGCCCCGCGAGCTCCGCGGCGTGCTCGCCCACGAGCTCGCCCACGTCTCCAACCGCGACGTCCTCGTGGCCACCGTCGCGGCAGGCCTCGCCACGGCGGTGACCCACCTCGCCCACGTCCTGGCCTTCGCCGGCCTCACCGGGGGCCGCGACGGCGAGGAGGGGCCGGGCGCCGGGGGCTTCCTGTTCATGCTGCTCGCGCCGGTGGGCGCGACGCTGGTCCAGCTCGGCATCTCCCGCCAGCGCGAGTACCTGGCGGACGAGACCGGGGCGCGGCTCGCCGGGGATCCCCTGGCGCTCGCGAGCGCCCTCGAGAAGCTCCACGCCGAGGCCGACCGCGTCCCCGGCCAGGTGGAGCCGGCCACCGCCAGCCTGCACGTGGTGAACCCCTTCGGCGCGCTGGGTGGGCTCGCGCGGCTCTTCTCGACCCATCCGCCGGCGGAGGAGCGCATCCGCCGCCTGCGGGCCATGGCCCAGGAGACCCACAACCGTCGGGGGCGGGGGGCGCCGGCGCGCCGCTGGAGGGCGGGCTGACCGGCACGAGGGCGGGCGGCGGGCGTCCAGGTCGCCGGGATCTCAGCGACCTGGGCGCTCGCCGCCGTCCGGGGGCGGCTCCGGCGGCCGCTGCCCGGCGCGGGCGAGCTGGATGCGGCGGAGCATCCAGCCGAGGAGCGTGC
>DAOMFN010000041.1:0-9212 GCA_035429785.1 Anaeromyxobacteraceae bacterium | reverse complement strand
TGGCGCTCACCCCCCTCCGGCTCGGCCGCGCGCTCCGCCAGGAGGGGCGGGCGCTCGACGACCTCGCGGTGGCCGGGCTCCTCCACGCCGTCGGCCACCTCGAACCGGCGGCGCGGGGGGAGTCACCGGCCCGGCGTCGGGAGCTCCACCCGGTGCGGGGCGCGGCCCGGCTCGCGGCGCTCGACGGCGTCCCCGATGTCGCCGTGGTGGTGGCCCAGGATCACCACCTGCGGTTCGACCGCGCGCCCTCCTACCCGGCCACGCCGGCGCCGCGCTCCCCGGCCGTCGCCGCGCGGGTGGTGGCGGTGGCCGACACCTGGGAGACCATCCGGGCCCGCCCCGGCATCCGGCCGGAGGAGATGGTGTCCCTCCTGCGCTCGCGGGCCGGCACCTTCCTCGATCCGGCGCTCGTGGAGCTGCTCGTTGCGACCCCCGGGATCGCGTGCTACGAGACCTCGCCATGTCCGAAACCGTGAAGGTGACGCTCCCCGACGGCACGCAGAAGGAGGCCCCCCGGGGCGTCCGCGTGGGCGACTTCGTCCGCGAGAAGATCGGCGCCGGCCTCGCCAAGGCCGCCTACCTGGCGCGCCTCGACGGGGAGCCGGTGGACCTCTCCCGACCCATCGACCGGGACGCCCGGCTCGAGGTCGTGACCACCCGGAACCCCGAGGCCCTGGAGGTCGCGCGCCACGACGCCGCGCACGTCATGGCGAGCGTCGTGCAGAAGCTCTACCCCGGCACCCAGGTCACCATCGGTCCGTCCATCGAGGACGGCTTCTACTACGACTTCGCGCGGGAGACGCCGTTCACGCCGGAGGACCTCGACCGCATCGAGAAGGCCACCAACGAGGCCATCGCCGCCGATCACCCCTTCGTGCGCGAGGAGGTCTCGATGGAGGAGGCGCTCGCGCTCTTCGGGCGCCTCGGCGAGGGGTACAAGGTCGAGATCGTGAAGGACATCGCCGCCAAGGGGGCGAGGACGCTCACCCTCTACCGGCACGGCGACTGGGTCGACTTCTGCCTCGGGCCCCACGGCCCGTCCACCGGGCGCATCGGCGTGGTGAAGCTCACCTCCGTGGCCGGCGCCTACTGGCGCGGCGACCCGAAGAACCCGATGCTCCAGCGCATCTACGGGACCAGCTTCTTCTCGAAGAAGGAGCTGGACGAGTGGGTGACGCGGATGGAGGAGGCGCGCAAGCGCGACCACCGCAAGCTCGGGCCGGCGCTCGGCCTGTTCACGTTCCATCCCTACGCGCCCGGCGCCGCCTTCTGGCTCGACCGCGGGACGACGCTCTACCACCTGCTCGGCGACGCCATGCGGCGGCTCACCCGCAAGAACGGCTACGTCGAGGTGAAGACGCCGCTGCTCTTCAACAAGAAGCTGTGGGAGACGTCGGGCCACTGGGGCAAGTACCGCGAGAACATGTTCCTCGTGGTGGACAGCGAGACCGACGAGAACCTTCCGCTCGAGGACCGGTGCACGCAGTCGCTCAAGCCCATGAACTGCCCGTCGCACCACCTGCTCTACGGGATGGCGAAGCGCAGCTACCGGGAGCTGCCCATCCGCTACCACACCCAGGACGTGCTGCACCGGAACGAGGCCTCGGGCACGCTCTCCGGCCTCACCCGCGTGCGCCAGTTCCAGCAGGACGACGCCCACATCTACCTCGCCGAGTCGCAGATCGTCGACGAGGTGCGCGCGCTGGTCCGGCAGATCGACGTGGTCTACAAGGCGATGGGGCTCACCTACACGGCGAAGTTCTCCACCCGGCCGGCCGTGAAGCTCGGCGACGACGCCACCTGGGATCGGGCCGAGGCGGCGCTCCAGGGCGCGCTCGAGGCGGTGGGGCTGCCCTACGAGGTGAAGCCGGGAGAGGGGGCCTTCTACGGCCCCAAGATCGACTTCGACGTCACCGACTCCATCGGCCGCAAGTGGCAGCTCGCCACCATCCAGCTCGACTACCTCGCCCCGGAGCGCTTCGACCTCTCCTACGTCGGCGACGACAACGCCGAGCACCGGCCGGTCGTGATCCACCGGGCCATCTACGGGTCCTTCGAGCGCTTCCTCGCCATCCTCACCGAGCACTTCGCCGGCGCCTTCCCCACCTGGCTCGCCCCGGTGCAGGCGCGGGTGGTGACGGTCTCGGACCGGTTCAACGATTGGGCGTCCGAGGTCGCGGCCCGCCTCGAGGCGGAGGGCTTCCGGGTGGAGCTCGACCGGACGAGCGAGAAGCTCGGCGCGAAGATCCGCGAGGCCCAGCTCCAGAAGATCCCCTTCACCGTCGTCGTGGGCGAGAAGGAGGTCGAGTCGAAGGGGGTCTCGCCCCGCCGCCGCGGGGGCGAGGATCTGAAGACCATGCCCCTCGACGCCTTCGTCGAGCTCCTCCGCACGGAGGGGGCCGCGCCGTACTGAGCGCGCGGGCCTGCGCCCGGCGCGCCGGAGGAGGATCGTGATGGTCCGCGAGGCCGCCGTCCTGGGCGCCGGCGTGATGGGGCACGGCATCGCCCAGCTCTACGCGACCGCGGGGGCGGCGGTCCGCCTCCACGACGTGTCCGCGGAGGCGCTCGCCTCCGGGCTCCGGGCGGTGGAGGGGAGCCTCGCCCTGCTCGTCGAGGAGGGCGTCCTCGAGGCCGGGCAGGCGTCCCGGATCCGCGCCCGCATCCGGCCCGCCGCCGACCTCGACCTCGCGCTCCGCGGCGCCGAGGTCGTCACCGAGTGCATCCCCGAGGTCCTCTCCTGGAAGCGGGAGCTCCTCCACCGGGTGGAGCGGGTGGTGGCCGGGGACGCGCTGGTCTTCTCCAACACCTCGACGCTTCCCGTCGCGCGGCTCGGGGAGGGCGCGCTCCACCCCGGGCGGATGGCGGTCACCCACTTCTTCAACCCGGCGCAGCTCGTCCCGCTCGTGGAGGTGGTGCCCCATCCGGCGATGGGGGCGGAGCGGGTGGAGCGGACGCTCGCGATCCTGCGCGACATCGGAAAGGTCCCGGTCCTCCTGCGCCGGGACGTGCCCGGATTCATCGCCAACCGGCTGCAGGCGGCGCTCGTGCGGGAGGCCTTCCACCTCCTGGAGCTGGGCGTGGCCGGGCCGGAGGAGATCGACGCGGTGGTCACCGCCGGTCCCGGGGTCCGCTGGCCGTTCCTCGGGCCGATCGAGACCGCCGACCTGGGCGGGCTCGAAGTGTGGAGGCGGGTGATGGACAACCTCGCGCCGGTGCTGGGCGACGCCGGGGAGGCCCCGGCGGCGCTGCGGGAGCGGGTCGAGCGCGGCGATCTCGGCGCGAAGACCGGCCGGGGCATCTTCGACTACCCCGGGGGGAGGGCCGAGGAGATCGTCCGGAGGCGCGACCGGCTCCTCGTCCGGCTGGCGCGGCTGAAGGAGGGGCTTCCCGGGTCGCCGCCCGGCCCCGCCCCGAACGAAGGCGTTGACACGGATGGTCGAGATCCGTAATCTGCTCAGTCCGTGTCTTTCGTACGCAGCCAGCATCGACTTCTTCGCCCGGCGGGAGAGGACTCCCGGCGAGGCTGAACGCTGCGCCGCGACCTCTCCCGCCTGAACGGCCGGAGGGGTCGATCTCGATGGCGAGTTCGCTCCTCCGGCCCCGAACCGGAGCCCGAGAAACCGCCATGACCAGCCAGACACCGAAGCCCGCAGCCACCGCCGGACGCCCGGCCGATCGCGTCGTCGTGTTCGACACGACGCTCCGCGACGGCGAGCAGAGCCCCGGGTTCTCCATGAACCTCGGGCAGAAGCTCCGGGTGGCGCGCGCGCTCCAGGAGCTGGGGGTCGACGTCATCGAGGCCGGCTTCGCCGCGGCCTCGCCCGGCGACCTCGAGGCCATCCAGGGCGTCTCCCGGAGCATCGAGGGGCCCATCATCTGCAGCCTCTCCCGCTGCACCCGCGGCGACATCGAGGCCTCCTGGAAGGCCTTGCAGGACGCGCCCCGCAAGCGCTGCCACGTCTTCCTGGCCACGAGCCCCATCCACCGCGACTTCAAGCTGAAGATGGCGAAGGAGGAGATCGTCCGCCGCGCCGTCGACGGCGTGAAGATGGCCCGTGAGCGCTTCGACGACGTCGAGTTCTCCACCGAGGACGCCGCCCGCACCGAGCTCGAGTTCCTGGCCCAGGTCGTCGAGGCCGCCATCGAGGCCGGGGCCACCACGCTCAACATCCCCGACACGGTGGGCTACGCGCTTCCCTCCACCTACGCCGAGACCCTCTCGTACCTCAAGAAGCACGTCCGCGGCATCGACCGGGTCGTGCTCTCGGTGCACTGCCACAACGACCTCGGCCTGGCCGTGGCGAACAGCCTGGCCGGCGTCCAGGTGGGGGCCCGCCAGGTGGAGTGCACGCTGAACGGCATCGGCGAGCGGGCCGGCAACGCCTCCCTGGAGGAGGTCGTGATGGCCATCAAGACCCGCGCCGACGTGTTCGGGGTCTCGACCGGGATCCACACCGAGAAGCTCTACCCGGCCTCCAAGATGGTGCAGCAGGTCACCGGCAACGCGGTCCAGCGCAACAAGGCCATCGTGGGGCAGAACGCCTTCGCCCACGAGGCCGGCATCCACCAGCACGGCATGCTCACGCACCGCGAGACCTACGAGATCATGCGGCCGGAGGAGGTCGGGTTCACGAAGTCGCAGCTCGTGCTGGGCAAGCACTCCGGGCGCCACGCGCTGAAGGAGCGGCTCGTCGAGCTCGGCTACCGGCTCACCGACGAGCAGCTCGACCGGGTCTTCGCCGACTTCAAGCTGCTCGCCGACAAGAAGAAGGAGATCTACGACGCCGACCTCGAGGCGCTCGTCATCCACGGCCAGCTCCTCAAGGGGCAGGCGCTCTGGGAGATGACCGCGCTCTCCACCACCTCCGGCACCGGCACGCTGCCCGCGGCCTCCATCTCGCTCGTGAAGTCGGGCGGGGAGCGCTTCCAGGACGCGGCCGCCGGCGACGGCCCGGTCGACGCGGTCTTCAAGGCCATCGAGAAGATCACCGGCATCGAGGCGAAGCTGCGCGACTACCGGATCCAGGCGGTCACGGTGGGCGAGGACGCGCAGGGCGAGGTGAGCCTGGAGGTGGAGCACGACACCGGCGTGTACCGCGGGCGGGCGCTGTCCACCGACGTCATCGAGGGGAGCGCGCGCGCCTTCCTCGACGTGGTGAACCGCATCGCGCTGCGGATCCGGCCGGAGGAGCAGGAGCAGGAGGAGAAGGGTGCGCTCGGACGCGTCTAGGACGCGGGAAGGGAACATGGCAAAGGAAAAGATGACCGGGGCGAAGGCGGTGGTCCGGGCGCTCGAGTCCGAGGGCGTCGAGTGGGTGTTCGGCGTGCCCGGAGGGGCGATCCTGCCCATCTACGACGCGCTCTTCGACTCCCGGAAGGTGAAGCACGTGCTCGTGCGCCACGAGCAGACCGGCGCCCACGCCGCGGAGGGCTTCGCCCACGCCACCGGGAAGGTGGGGGTGTGCTTCGGCACGTCGGGCCCGGGGGCCACGAACCTCGTGACCGGCATCGCCGACGCCTACCTCGACTCGGTGCCCATGGTGGCCATCACCGGGAACGTCTCCTCCGCCCTCATCGGGAGCGACGCCTTCCAGGAGGCCGACATCACCGGCATCACGATGCCCATCACGAAGCACAACTGGCTCGTGACCGACGTCCGGGACCTCCCCCGCGTCCTGAAGGAGGCCTTCTACATCGCCCGCACCGGGCGGCCCGGGCCGGTGCTCGTCGACATCCCGAAGGACGTGCAGAATGCCGAGGTCGACTTCGAGTACCCGGAGACCGTGAACATCCCCGGCTACCACCCGCCCGTGCGGGAGGAGCCGCGGCTCAAGGACGCGGCGGCGCTCATCCGGGCCGCCACCCGCCCGGTCGTGTACCTCGGCGGCGGGGTGCGCACCTCCTCCGCCTACGACGAGGTGGCCGAGTTCGTCGAGCTCGTGGGGGCGCCGGTGGTGACCACCGTCCACGGCAAGGGCGCGCTGCCGGAGAGCCACCCGCTCTGCCTCGGCATGTTCGGCATGCACGGCGCGAAGTACGCGAACTACACGGTCCAGGACGCCGACCTCATCATCGCGCTGGGCGCCCGCTTCGACGACCGGGTCACCGGCAAGCTCTCCACGTTCGCCCCCGAGGCGAAGATCGTCCACCTCGACATCGACCCGGCCGAGATCTCCAAGCTGGTCACCGCCACGGTGCCGCTGGTCGGCGATCTGAAGCTGCTCCTCCCGCAGCTCACCGAGCACGTCCGCAGGGCCTTCGCCGCGCAGGGGCGCGCCGACGTCTCGGCCTGGTGGAAGAAGGTGAACGCCTGGAAGGAGAAGCACCCGCTCCGCTACCCGGCCCAGGGCGACGAGCACATCGAGCCGCAGCACGTCATCCAGCGCCTCTGGGAGAAGACCCAGGGCAAGGCGCTCGTCACCACCGGCGTCGGCAAGCACCAGATGTTCGCCGCGCAGTGGTGGAAGACCATCCACCCCCGCCAGTTCATCACCTCCGGCGGCCTGGGGACGATGGGCTTCTGCCTGCCGTCCGCCATCGGCATCCAGCTCGGCAGGCCCGACGCGCTCGTCATCGGCATCGACGGCGACGGGTCGTTCCAGATGACGCTCCAGGACCTCGCCACCGCCGTGGACCTGAAGCTCCCCATCAAGATCTTCATCCTGAACAACCTGTTCCTGGGGATGGTCCACCAGTGGCAGGACCTGTTCTACGAGAAGCGGCTCGCCGAGACCCCGCTGAGCGACCTGCCCGACCTCGTCAAGCTCGCCGAGGCCTACCACTGCCTGGGGCTCCGCGCGCGCAAGCCCTCCGAGCTGGAGGAGGTCCTCGACCGGGCGCTGGCCCACACCGGCGGCCCGTGCATCGTCGACGTCCGCACCCGGCCCGACGCGCACGTCTACCCCATGGTGCCGGCCGGCGCGCCGCTCAACGACATGATCGACGGGGAGTGAGAGGAACGACATGGAACGCGACGACAAGGTCCGGACCGGCAGCAGCCACACCGTCAGCCTCCTCGTGGAGAACAAGCCCGGCGTGCTGCACCGCATCGCCGGCCTCTTCTCCCGGCGCGGCTACAACATCGCCAGCCTCACCGTGGGCCCCACCGAGCGCCCCGAGTACTCCCGCATGACCATCGTGGTGCTCCTCTCCTCCAAGACGGTGGAGCAGGTGGTGCGCCAGGTGCAGAAGCTCGTGCCGGTCGTGGAGGTGCGCGAGCTCAACCCGGTGGACCTCGTGGAGCGCGAGCTCCTCCTCGTGAAGATCCGCACCCCGGAGAAGAACCACGCCGAGCTCCGGGCGCTGGCCGAGACCTACGAGGCCAAGATCGTGGACGTGTCCCCCGACGCGCTCATCATCGAGGCCAGCGGCAACGCCGGGAAGCTCGACGCCCTCGAGGACCGGCTGGCGCACTACGGCATCCAGGAACTCTGCCGCTCCGGGCGCATCGCGCTCGAGCGCGGCTTCAAGACGCTGGCCCCCCCCAACCTCAAGTAAAGGAAGACCGCGAATGGCGACCATCTACTACGACAAGGACGCGAAGCCCGAGCTGCTGCGGAACAGGAAGGTGGCCGTCATCGGCTACGGCAGCCAGGGGCACGCCCACGCGCTGAACCTCAAGGACTCGGGCGTGGACGTCCGGGTCGGCCTCCACGCCGGGTCGAAGTCCCGGGCCAAGGCCGAGGGCGCGGGGCTCCGGGTGGTGAGCGTGGCGGAGGCCGCGAAGGAGGCCGACGTCATCATGGTGCTGCTCCCCGACCAGACCCAGAAGAAGGTCTACGAGGAGGAGATCAAGCCGAACCTCACGAAGGGCAAGGCCCTGATGTTCGCCCACGGCTTCAACATCCACTTCGGCCAGATCGTGCCGCCGAAGGACGTGGACGTGATGCTCGTGGCCCCGAAGGGGCCGGGTCACCTCGTCCGCCGGCAGTTCCAGGACGGCCGCGGCATCCCCTGCCTCATCGCCGTGCACCAGGACGCCACCGGCCAGGCGAAGGACGTCGGCCTCGCCTACGCCCGGGCGGTCGGCGGCGGGCGGGCCGGCATCCTCGAGACCACGTTCAAGGAGGAGACGGAGACCGACCTCTTCGGGGAGCAGGCCGTCCTCTGCGGCGGCGCCGCGGCGCTCGTGAAGGCCGGGTTCGAGGTCCTCACGGAGGCCGGCTACCAGCCCGAGAGCGCCTACTTCGAGTGCCTGCACGAGCTCAAGCTCATCGTCGACCTCATGTACGAGGGCGGGCTGGCCTGGATGCGCCACTCCATCTCCGACACGGCCGAGTACGGCGACTACACCCGCGGCCCCCGGGTGGTGAACGCCCAGACCAAGGACGAAATGCGCAAGATCCTCAAGGAGATCCAGAGCGGGGCCTTCGCGCGCGAGTTCGTCGGCGAGCTGAACGGCGGCGGCGCCCGCTTCGAGGCCTTCCGCCAGGCGGAGAAGGCCCACCCCATCGAGGCGGTGGGCAAGGAGCTGCGCGGGATGATGAGCTGGATCCGCGACGCCAAGAAGGACTCGTCGGATCCGACTGCGCGTTGACAACGGGCTGAAAATCCTTATCATCACGCGGCTTTTTTCCAGGTCCCCCCGGGGGCCGCCAGGAGACCGCCCATCAACGGAAAAGACCAGAGGGGAGCGACGAGCCGCGACGCTCGCACCAACCGGCGCATCAAGGCCCGCGAGGTGCGGTGCATCGGTCCGGCCGGTGAGCAGCTCGGAATCCTTCCCATCGAGCAGGCGCTGCGGATGGCCCAGGAGAACGGTTTCGACCTCGTCGAGGTCAGCCCGCTCGCCAAGCCGCCCGTCTGCAAGATCATGGATTACGGGAAGTTCAAGTACACGGAGAAGAAGAAGCAGAGCGAGGCCAAGAAGAACCAGGTCGTGGTGCAGCTGAAGGAAGTGAAGTTCCGGCCGCGCACCGAGGAGCACGACTACGACACCAAGATCCGGAAGATCCGGGAGTTCCTCGAGGAGTCGAACAAGGCCCGCGTCACCGTGATGTTCCGTGGGCGGGAGCTCTCCCACCGCGAGCTCGGGTCCAAGGTCCTCGAGCGCATCGTGGCCGACCTGAAGGAGGTGGCCGTCATCGAGGCGGCCGCCCGCATGGAAGGCCGGCAGATGTTCATGATCCTCGCGCCCAACCCGCGCATGCTGCAGGCGCAGCGCGATCGCGCCAAGGCGGCGGCGGCCGCGGCGGCTTCGGCCGCACCCCCCG
>DAOMFN010000040.1:0-9229 GCA_035429785.1 Anaeromyxobacteraceae bacterium | reverse complement strand
CGTTCGGCGGCCCGTTCCGTCTCCCGGTGCGAGAGATCCCGGAGCACGAACGCGGCGAGCAGGAGGGCCGGGCCGAGCGAGACCAGGAGCGCGGTCGCGCCCAGCCACCAGCCGACGGGGAGGGGGCGACGTGCCTTCATTCGAGGGTCACGATCCGGCCGTCGCGGACGGTCATGAGGAACTGGCGCCGGCCGGCGTCGCCGAAGCGATCGATGCGGATGTCCTCCTGGAGGCCCGGGAAGTGGCCGGTGCGCAGGATCGCGGTGCGCACGCCGGAACGGGAAGGGTCCGTGCGCAGGGCGGCCGCGGCGACCTGGACCGACTCGTAGGCGAAGGCCGCGGCGAAGTCGGGAGGACGGGAGAATCGCGTCCGGTAGCTGGAGACGAAACGGTCGAACGCCTGCGTGTGGCGCTCGGGATCGACCGTGTAGGTGAAGACGGCGCCCTCCAGGGTCCGGCCCCCGTGCTCCAGGGCCGCAGCGGTGAAGCCCCAGTCCGTCCCGTAGACGCGGACCTTCCCGTCGCGCTTCCGGATCTGCTGGCAGATGGCGGCCGAGTCGAGCGCGCCGGCGACGACGAGCACCCCGCCCGGGGACCCGGAGAGCGCGCGCTCGGCGACGTCTCCCAACCGCGCCTCTGGACCGGAAGTGAACGGGACGCTCGCGACGCTCCCGCCCGACGCCTGCACGCGGCGGGTGACGTGCTCCAGCCAGGAGCCCGAGAACGAGCGATTGGCGAGGTCGTGGATCACGGCGAGCCGCAGGACGCCGTCCGCGCCCGTGATCCGCGTCACCAGGGTCCCGGCGCTCTGCTCGACGGAGGGGAAGAGCGTCACCAGCCAGTCGTCCAGCCCCCGCAGGCTGGCGGCCGAGGTCGTCGGGCTCACGAGGAGGACGTGCGTCTCGTTGGCGATGGGAACGACGGCCTCCGCCATGCCGCTCGTCATGGGCCCCACCACGACGACCACGCCCGAGTCGACGAGCTCGCGGATCGCGCGCCGCGCCGTGTCGGGGTCCTGGGCGTCGTCGCGGACGACGAGCTCGAGGCGCCTGCCGGAGACGCCCCCGGCCGCATTCACGTCCTCCACCGCCAGGGTCGCACCGTCGCGCCCGGAGACACCGAGGTCGAAGTTGCGCCCCGAGAGCCCGAACAGGCCGCCCACGCGGATGGGCTCGCGCTGGCAGGCCCCGAGCAGGAGCACGGCGCCGATCCACGCGCAGCGAAGGGAACGACACATCGCGACCAGGCCCCCTCGGGTTGGGGAACGGAAAATGCTATCCCGTCCTCCATCCCGGCGACAAAGGGCCCATCCGGGGATCGCGGCGCCCAGACCCGATCAGGGGCCCGGCTTCACGGCCTGCGAACCCTCGCCGAGCACGTCCATCCGCTCGAGGCGCAGCGCACCGCCGTCCAGGTGGACCGCGGCGATGGCGAAGCCGGCCGCTCCGCAGAGGAGCAGCACGCCGAGGAGGAAGAAGGCACCCTCGACCACGGGTGGAAGCGCCACGCTGCCGTGCGCCAGGAAGAGCAGGGAGGTGAGCGTGAACGCCAGGATCGCGCCGTAGTCGAGGAAGAGGGCCCAGGTCACCGTCATGTGCCGTCGCCCCAGGATCGCCACCTGCCGCCGGATGACGGCGCGGCGGGCGTCGTGGGTCGGCTGGGCGCGGTGCTCCCGGGCGAGATCGCGCAGCCGGGAGGAGAGGGCCTGGGAGAGGTTGATGAGCCCGAGCGCGATGAGGCCGCACGCGGAGACCATGACCGCGGGGGTGACGGCGGAGGCGATGCGGGGAAGGGTGTCGGCCGGCATGACCGACGGTCTACCCCGGAATGACGCGACGCGCCATGCCGGGCCGCAGGGTGCCCGAGCGGGTAGGATGGCTGGATGCACCTCGCCCTCCTGATCGTCGCGTCCCTCGGCCTCGGCGCGCCCGGCGAGACTCCCGGCGGCGGAATCGGCGCCGTCGTGGACCGGGTCGTCCAGGCCTACGGGGGCCGGCCGGCGCTCGCCTCCCACGCCGTCGTCGTGCAGGAGGGCGAGGTGGCCGCCCACGCACACGCCGACGTGGGGCGCGTGACGCGGATCCTGGCGCGGCCGTGGATGCTGCGCGTGACCATCCGCTATCCGGGGGCCGGGACCGAGCGGCGCCTCCTCGACGGCCAGCGGGGCTGGCGCGACGGGCGCGAGGTCACGGGTTCCCCCGCTCACGCCGCCATGCTCCTCCAGGCAGCCCGGATGGACCTGCCGTTCCTCCTCGGCGAGGCGCGCGGGCGCGTCGTCGACGAGGGGGAGGTGGAGCGGGACGGGCGGAGGCTGCGGGCGCTGCGGGTTCCCATCGCCGAGGGCATGGACGTGACGGCGGAGATCGATCCCGCGACCGGCCGGATCGACCGCGCCGTGGCCCGGTCCAGCGCCGGGGGCATGCCGCTCGAGTTCAGGACCGACTTCGCGGACCTCCGCACGGTCTCCGGGGTGCTCGTCCCGTTCCGCGAGGAGAACTTCGTGCAGGGGCGCCACACCGGGACGACCACGCTGAAGAGCGTGGAGTTCCTGTCCGAGGCCCCGACCGGCGCGTTCCAGCCCTGACGGCGCCCTCGCGGGCGTGATTCACGCCGCGCGTACCTCGACCGGGACGTTCTTGTGGTACGGCGTCCGCGCCAGCGGGTCGCAGTGCGAGCCGGACGTGAGCCGGTTCACCTGGGGGCCGACGGGCGGGCCGCCCCGGTAGCGCTCCCCGTAGCCGTGGGGGAGCGTGACCATCCCCGGACGGAGCCCGTCGTCGAGTTCCACCACGACCTCGAGCGCCCCGGCGGCGGACGAGCAGATCGCGCGCGAGCCGTCCGCGAGCCCCCGATCGCGGGCGTCCCCCGGGTTCATGCGCAGGGCGCCCTCCGGGTCCGACTTCCGCCAGGCGGGGTCCCGGTAGATCTGGTTCGCGTTGTAGGCGCGCCGCTCGCCGGCGAGGAGGACGAGGCCGGGCGCGGGCTCCGGCTCCGCGGCCAGCGCCCGCAGGGCGTCCAGCATCTCCGGGATCTCGAGGTGGACCTTCCGGTCGGGGTGGGCGAGGAAGGACCAGGTGTCCTCCCAGCGGTGGCGGGTGAGGAGCGTGCCCTCCGGCCGCTCCAGGATGGCCCGGAAGAGGTTCACGCCCAGCGTGAGCCGGTTGCCGGTGTGGCCTGCGGCCCGCACCGCCGCGGGGTCGCGCGCGGCGAGGTCGATGGCGAGGGGGAGGAGCGGCACCGCCGCCGCGGGGGAGGGGAGCCCCTCGCGCTCACGCGGGGAGGAGAAGGCGGAGCCGAGCGTGCGGTAGGCGATGGAGGCGGCGAAGGGCTTCCAGCGCGGGTTCGCGGCCAGCGTCGCCCCCAGCGCGGCGATCGTGGCCGCGTGGCGGGTCGCGGCCGGCTCGAGCCGGGCGATGCGCCCGAGCACCGGGAAGCTCCGGGGGATGGCCCCCATCGCCTCGAGCAGCCGCGTGTAGATCTCCGGCTCGGGCAGGGAGTCGCCCCGCGGCGGGAACAGCGGGTGGCGGAGCTGGAACGCGTTCTCCGGGAAGTCGAGGTTGAAGCCGGTGCACTCCCACTTCTCGAACTGGGACGCGGCCGGGAGCACGAAGTGGGCGAGCCGCGCCGTCTCGGTCATGGCCACGTCCACCACCACGAGGAGCTCCAGCTTCGCGAAGGCCCGCTCGTAGGCGCCGGTGTCGGCCCCGGTCAGCACGGGGTTCGCGCTGTCGACGAACATCGCCCGGATGCGGTCCTCGCCCGCGTGCTCGATCTCGTCGGGGAGGATGTTGGGCGGGTAGAGCCCCGAAATGGGGAACATGCCGTGGCGCGCGGTGCGCCAGGCCGTGCCGCTCCGCTCGTCGCTGTGGCCGAGGATGGGGAGCAGGTGGGAGTGGAAGGCGTTCCCGCCCCTTCGCCCCAGGTTGCCGGTGACGAGGAAGAGGAGCTTCTCGAGGTACGAGTTCAGGGTGCTGTGGAGGCTCTGCTGGATGCCCAGGTCCACGCGGACCGAGGCGCCCCGGGCCGTGGCGAGCGCCCGGGCCACCCGCTCCACGTCCTCCAGCCGCACGTCGGCGCGCCGCACGAAGTCGGCGACCGGCACCTCCCGCAGCGCCGCCTCCACCGCCTCGAACCCGGTGCAGCGCCCGGCCAGGAAGTCCCGGTCGTGCAGCCCCTCCCTCAGGATGACGGCGAGGAGGGCCGCGAGGAGGAAGGCGTCGGTGCCGGGGCGGAGCTGCAGGTGGACGTCGGCCATCCGGGCGGTCTCGGTCCGGCGCGGGTCCACCACGACCATCGTGCGGGAGGGGTCCTTCTGGATGGCGCGCAGGGTGTCGCGGGCGTTGCGGATGCCGTGCGCCTGGTACGGGTTCGTCCCCACGAAGAGGACCACGTCGGCGTGCTCGACGTCCTCGGTGACGTGGCAGCGCTGGTCGCCGAAGAGCCGGCCGTTCACCCAGAAGTCGCCGGTCTTCTCCTGGGCGAGCGCGCTGTAGACGAAGCGGCTGCCCATCGCCTTCGTGACCTGCCGGGAGTAGGCGCCCCCGAGGTGGTTCCCTTGGCCGCCTCCTCCGTAGAAGGCGAAGGCCCGGCCGCCGTGGCGCAGCCGGAGGGCGAGGAGGCGCTGGGCGATGGCGGAGAGGGCCTCGTCCCAGGAGACCGGCGTGAACGAGCCGTCGGGTTCGCGCCGGAGCGGGCGTTCCAGCCGGTCGGCGTGGTCCTGGTAGTGGGAGAGGCGCGCCGCCTTCTGGCAGAGGTAGCCCTGCGAGACCGGGTGGGAAGCGTCGCCGCGGACGGCGCCGATGCGGCCGCCCTCCACCTCGACGCGGAGCCCGCAGTTGCGGGAGCACAGGATGCAGGCGGTCTGCTCGATCCGGGACATGGCGCCTCGCCTCGTCTCTCCGGGCCGGCGGGGCCCGGGGGCGACAGCATCCCCCCAGGGGGGGCGAGCGCGTCAAGCCCCGGTGGTAGGCTCGGCCGATGGAACCCGGAGCCCCGCGGGGCGCGCTCACCGGCTGGCGACGCCAGGGCTGCCTGGGGGGCGTCGTCTTCGCCGGCGCCGTGCTCCTCGTCTTCGGGCTGCTCTTCCGCCTCTCCCGGGGGCGCGGGCGGATCCTGGAGCTGGGGATGAAGTCGGTGGCGCTGGTGGTCGTCCTGGGCGCCTTCGCGGCGGTGGCGCGGGTGGTGGTGAAGGCCCGCGGCCGGCGGCTCACGCTGCGCGAGGTGGCGGTGGCGCTCCTCGGCGTGGCCTGCATCCTGGTCCTCGTCTGGTTCGTCGCGATGTATGGGTAGCGGGATGAAGATCCCTGGTTGGCTCCTCGGAGTGGCCGCGGTGCTGGGGCTCGCCGGCGTGGTGCTCGTGGCGGGCCGCCTTCCGGACCCGGTCCTGGACCGCGCCCTGAAGGCGGTGGGAATCGTCGTCCTGGGCTACGTCGCCTTCTCCGGGGTCCGGATGGTGATCTCAGCCCGGAAGCAGGGAGTCCCCGCCCGCAGCATCGCGGCGGCGGTGGCGTTCATCGTGGCGCTCCTCGCCGTCGTCGTGTTCCTGGCGGGGCTGTAGGGCTCACCGCGCGCGCTCCTTCCAGGCGTACAGGGCGGGCAGGACGAGCAGCGTGAGGGCGGTGGACGTGACGAGCCCGCCCATGACCACCACGGCGAGCGGCTTCTGGATGTCCGCTCCGGACCCGGTGGCGTAGAGCATGGGCAGGTGCCCGATGAAGCTCGTGAGCGCGGTCATGAGGAGCGGCCGAAAGCGCAGCGCGGACCCCTCGCGGACGGCGTCCGCCAGGGACCGGCCCTCGCCCCGGAGCTGCCGGAAGAAGGCCACCAGCACCACCCCGTTCTGGACGGCGATGCCGAGGAGGACGATGAAGGCCACGGCCGCCGAGACCGAGAGCGGCATCCCGAACGCCACCACCGCCACGACGCCGCCCACGAGCGCGAAGGGGAGGTTCACGAGGACGAGCAGGGCGTCCCCGAGCGTGCCGAGCGCGAGGTAGAGCAGCAGGAGGACGAGGAGGAGCGCGACCGGCACCACGACCGCGAGCTGGCGCATGGCCCGCTGCTGGTTCTCGAACTGCCCGCCCAGCTCCAGGAAGTAGCCGCTCGGGAGCTCCTTCGCGATGGGTGCGAGCCGGGCCCGGACGTCCTCGACGTAGCCGCCGAGGTCGCGCCCCCGCACGTTCGCCTCCACGACCACCCTCCGCATCCCGTTCTCGCGGCTCACCTGCGCCGGGGCCTCGACCAGGGTCACCCGGGCGAGCTCGCCGAGCGGCACCCGCTCTCCCCCGGGCGCCCGCACGAGCAGCCGCTCGATGTCCTGGATGTCGCGCCGGTTCTCCTCGGGGAAGCGCACCGCGACGGCGAAGCGCCGCTGCCCCTCGATGAGCGTGGTGGCCACCCGCCCGGCGACGGCGGTCTCGATGGTCTCGTTCACGTCGCCGACCCCGATGCCGTGGCGCGCCGCCGCCTCCCGGTCGATGACGAGGTCGTACTGTCCCATGCCGGAGACCTGCTCGACCTTCACGTCGGCCGACCCGGGCACTCCCATGAGCGCCGCCCCGATGCGGTCGGCGAATCCCTTCAGGACCGGGAGGTCCGGGCCGAACACCTTCACCGCGAGGTCGCTCTTCACGCCGGAGATGAGCTCGTTCACGCGCAGCGCGATGGGCTGGGAGAACGAGTACCGCAGGCCGGGGATCCCGGAGAATTCCCGCTGCATGGCTTCGGTGAGGGCGGCCTTGCTCCGCCCGCTGGTCCAGGCCCGCCGGGGCTTCAGCATGACGAACACGTCGGTCTGCTCCGGGCCCATGGGGTCCTCGGAGATCTCGGCGCGGCCGGTCTTGGAGACCACCGTCTCCACCTCCGGGAAGCGGAGCAGGACCTTCTCGAGGTGGTCGGCGACCTTCACCGATCCGGCGATGGAGGCGTTGGGCAGGCGGACCACGTTGATGGCGATGGCCCCCTCGTCGAGCGGGGGCATGAACTCGGTACCCACGAGCGGGGCGAGGGCGCCGGCCGCGACGAGGAGCCCGACGGAGGTGAGCACGGCCCGGCGCGGATGGGCGAGGACGTGGTCGAGGAGCCGCACGTACCCGGCGTGCAGGCGCCGGACGAAGGAGAACTCCTTCTCCGCGGAGCGGGGCAGGACCGCGTCGGAGAGCACCGGCACGACCGTGAGGGCGACCGCGAGGGACACGAGGAGCGCGATGAGCATCGTGCTCGCGAGCGGCGCGAACATCTTCCCCTCGACGCCCTGGAGCGAGAAGAGCGGCACGAGGATCACCGCGATGACGAGCACGGAGAAGCTGACCGGGCGCGCCACCTCGGCGACGGCGCGGGCCACGACGCCCCTCCGGTCGAGCGACGACGGGGCCTCCGCCAGGTGCCGCCGGACGTTCTCGACGACGACGATCGAGGCGTCGACGACCATCCCGACGGAGAAGGCGAGCCCTCCCAGGCTCATCAGGTTGGAGGTGAGACCCAGCCGGCCCATGACGACGAAGGCGACCAGGAAGGTGAAGGGGAGGGAGAAGAGGACGACGAGCGCGGTGCGGAGCTCGGCCACGAAGAGGAACAGCACCAGGACGACGAACAGGCCGCCCTCGAGGAGCGCGTCGGTGACCGTGCGGATGCTGGCCTCGATGAGCGACGTCCGGTCGTAGAAGACGGCGATGCGCGCGCCCGGGGGGAGCACGCCCTGGGCCTTCTCCACGGCCGCCTTCACCCGGGTCACGACGTCCTTCGAGTTCTCCCCCTTCAGCATGATGACCATGCCGGCGACGGTCTCCCCCTTGCCGTCGCGGGTGACCGCTCCCTGCCGGGGCTCCGCGCCGATGACCACGTCGGCGATGTCCCGGACGTAGACCGGGGTGCCGTCCTGGGCCTTCAGCACGACCCGCTCGATGTCGGGGACGTCCCGGAGGAGCCCCACGCCGCGCAGGTAGGTCTGCTCCCAGCCCGAGACGAGCACGCCGCCCCCGGCGTTCCCGTTGGACCGCTCGAGGGCCTCGGTGACCTCGCGGATGGAGAGGCCGTACTTCACCAGCCGGTCGGGGTGGACGAGCACCTGGTACTGCTTCACCTCGCCCCCGAAGCTGTTCACCTCGTTCACGCCGGCCACCGGCCGGAGCAGCGGCGCCACGAGCCAGTCCTGCAGGGTGCGGAGCTCCATCGGCGAGTGGCGGTCGCTCTCCAGCGTGTACTGGAAGATCTCGCCGAGCCCCGTGCTGATGGGGCCGAGCTCGGGCGAGACGCCGGGGGGGAGCGACTCCCGGGCCACGCCGAGACGCTCGAACACCACCTGCCGGGTCCACCAGGTGTCGGTCCCGTCCTCGAAGACCACCACGACCTGGGAGAGGCCGGCCTTGGAGAGGGAGCGCACCTGCCGCACGCGGGGAAGCCCGCGCATGGCCTGCTCGATGGGGAAGCTGACGCGCTCCTCCACGTCCACCGCGGCGAGCCCGGGCGCCTTCGCGAGCACCATGACCTGCGTGCTGGTCACGTCGGGGAAGGCGTCGATGGGGAGCGCGCGCCAGGCGGCGACGCCGCCCGCGCCGAGCAGGAGGGTGGCCAGCAGGACGAGGAGGCGGTTCTCGAGGAGCCAGGTGATGGGCTTCACGGCGCGCTCGCTAGTCGGCGCAGCCCGCGCCCATCTTCGAGCGCAGGACGTCGGACTTGAGGAGGAAGCAGCCCTCGGTGGCCACGGTCTCGCCGCCGGCGAGCCCTTTCGTGATCTCGACGTGGTCGCCGGAGAGGCGGCCCGTCTCGACGGGGCGTCGCACCCAGTACTCCCCGTGGTGGCGCACGAAGACGAAGCTGCGCCCCTCGTCGGCGAGCAGCGCGGCGCGCGGCACGACGAGCGCCTCGGGCCCGGAGGGCAGGAGGAGCTCCACGTTCACGAACATGCCGGCCCGGAGCCGTCCCCCGGCGTTGGGCACGCCGATGCGGACCTTCAGCGTGCGGGTCTTCTCGTCCATGGCGGGAGCCACGAACTCCACCGCGGCGGGGAACGACTCCCCCGGGAAGGCCTTGGCGGTGACCCGGGCGCGCATGTCGCCGTGGTGCTCGTGGGCGAGCACCTGGCGCACCTGCCCCTCGTAGACGTCGGCCCACACCCACATCCGGGACATGTCCCCGATGGTGAAGACGTTCTGGTCGGGGCGGGCGGCCATCAGGACGGTGGCGTCCTCGATGGCGATCCGGAGGTCGGCTGTTTCCACGGTGCGGAACT
>DAOMFN010000039.1:0-9230 GCA_035429785.1 Anaeromyxobacteraceae bacterium | reverse complement strand
GCGCACCGCCACGAAGGCCCGGCCCCAGCGCGACCGGCGCAGGTTGGTGGCGAGGAGGAAGTGGACCACGGTGACGGCGAGGAGGAGGAAGTAGACCCGGGCGTCGGTGTCGAGGGCGAAGCCGCCCACCGAGGCGGGCGGCACGTTGATGCCGCGAATGCCCCCGGTGACGCCGGTCCAGTTCGTGAAGATCCACTCCAGGATGACCTGGGCCGCCAGCGTGGCGATGGCGAGGTAGAGCCCCTTGATGCGCAGCGACGGCACCCCCACCACCATCCCCGCCGCGCAGGCCAGCGCGCCCCCGGCCGGGATGGTGATCCAGAAGGGGAGGCCGAGGCGCGCGGCGAGCACGGCGGTCCCGTAGGCCCCGATGCCCATGAAGGCCGCGTGGCCGAGCGAGATCTGGCCGGTGAAGCCCACCAGCACGTTGAGCCCCAGCGCCGAGAGCGCCAGGACCGCCATGAGGTTCACGAGGTAGAGCAGGTAGTCGCCGGCGACGAACGGGAAGAGGAGCGCCGCCAGCACGCCCACCACCGCCCAGGCCCGGGTGGCCGGGGTCCGGAAGACCGCCTCGTCCGCGGCGTAGCTCTCCTTGTAGTTGCCGATGAGCACGGGCGTCCCGGGCGGTCAGAGCCGCTCCACCTCCCGCGTGCCGAAGAGCCCGTAGGGGCGGATCATGAGCGTCACCACGAGCACCACGAAGGGCACGACCTCCTTCACAGAGGAGCCGTCGAGCAGCGGGTCGAGGTAGCCGCCGGCCAGGTTCTCGAGCACGCCGATGATCACCCCGCCGAGCAGCGCGCCCCCGATGCTGTCGAGCCCGCCCAGGATGACGACCGGGAAGGTGCGGAGCCCGATGGCGCCCAGCTGCGGGCTGATGCCCCCGATGATCCCCACCACGATGCCGGCCACGGCCGCGGTCATGGCGGCGAGGCTCCAGGAGAGGGAGAAGACCCGGCGGATGTCGATGCCCATGCCGAAGGCGGCGGCCTGGTCGTCCGCGGTGGCCCGCATGGAGACGCCGGTGCGGGTGAAGCGGAACCCGAGCCCCACGAGCGCGATGGCGCCGACCGCGATGAGGAACGGGTAGAACTGCCGGGAGGGCAGGATGATGGGCCCGAGCTCCACGGGGGCCCGGGGGAAGATGGCCGGGTAGGAGCGGTAGTCGCCCGACCAGGCGATCTGGGCCAGCCCCTTGAAGATGGCGGCCATCCCGATGGTCACCATGATGACCGAGATGCTCCGCTGGCCGAGGAGCGGCCGGAGCACGAGCCGCTCGGTGGCGGTGCCGAGGAGCGCCGCGAAGAGGAGCGCCGCCGCGAGCGCCGCCGCGAACGGGGCCTCGAGCGCGGTCATCACGGTCCAGGCCACGAAGGCGCCCAGCATCATGAACTCGCCGGTGGCGAAGTTGATGACCCGGGTGGCCTTGTAGACGACGACGAAGCCCATGGCCACGAGCGCGTAGATGCCGCCGGTGACCACGCCGGAGGCGAGCAGCTGCAGGAGGTGGACGGTCCCCTCGCTCATGGCGCGGTCAGGCGGCCTCCTCGCCCAGGTAGGCCCGGATCACCTCGGGGTCGCTCCGGACCTCGTCGGGCGTGCCCTGCGCGATGCGCTCGCCGAAGGAGAGCACCGCCACCCGGTCGCACAGGTCCATCACCACGCCCATGTCGTGCTCGATGAGGACGACCGTGACCCCGCGCTCCTCCTGCACGTCGAGGATGAAGCGGGCCATGTCCTCGGTCTCCTCCTCGTTCATGCCCGCCACCGGCTCGTCGAGGAGCAGCACCCGGGGGCGCATGGCGAGGGCCCGCGCCAGGTCCACCCGCTTCTGCAGCCCGTAGGCGAGGCTGCCCACGGTGCGGTGGCGCAGGTGCTCCATCTCCAGGAACTCGAGCACCTCGTCCTCCACCTCGGCCCGCAGGCGGAGCTCCTCCCGCCGGGCGGCGGGGGTCCCGGCCAGGGTGGAGAGGATCCCGGAGCGGAGCCGGGCGTGGGCCCCCAGCTTCACGTTGTCGAGGACGCTCATGCCCTCGAAGAGGGCCACGTTCTGGAAGGTCCGGCCGATGCCGAGCGCGGCGCGCCGGTCCGGCGCCACCCGCGTGACGTCGCGGCCGTCGTAGACGATGCGCCCCTTCTGCGGCCGGTAGAACCCGGAGATGCAGTTGAGCAGGCTCGTCTTGCCGGCGCCGTTCGGGCCGATGATCCCGGTGATCGAGCCCGGGCGCACCGAGAGGTCCACCAGCGAGAGCGCGGCGAGGCCGCCGAAGGAGAGGGAGAGCCCCTCGACCGCCAGGATGTCCCGGTCCTCGTTGTCGGCGACCGGCCTGTCGTCCATGCGCTCCGTTCCGGCGTCGGCGGGGAGCGGGAATCCTAGTGAGGGGCCCGGGCCGGATCACGACGCGGCGCGTTGGCCGGCGGGGCGCGCCGGGCCACGTCGCGCCGCGTCATCACTCCGCGGCGAAAGGAGCCGAAGTCCTTGCCCGGGACCCCCCGACTTGCCACAATCCGCTTCCTTTTTTCGCGCCCGAAACCCGTCCCCCCCGGCCGGAGGTCCCGAGCCCCATGTCCAAGCGCCCCATCAAGCCGACGCTCGTCAACCCGCTCGATCCGCCCGAGAAGGTCGAGTTCAACATCCCCGGAGAGATCGCCCGGGCCACCGGCCCGTACGAGGAGGCGATGAAGGAGGGCTGGGACCTCATCCAGCGCCCCATCCGGTCGGTCGCCATCGACCAGATCGAGAAGCAGCACGCGAAGAAGCGCATGACCGTGTGGGAGCGCATGCGGGTGCTCTCCGACAAGGAGCCCATCGTCCTCTTCCAGAACTGGGGCAAGAACCTCGACGGCGCCTCGCTCGTCACCGCCATCCTGAACATCGGCGGGCGCGACGTCGCGGTGTACGGGCACGACTTCACCGTCCGCGCGGGCTCGATGGACGCCACGAACGGCATGAAGCTCGCCAATCACTTCCGGCTGGCCGGCGAGCGCGGCATCCCGCTCATCGGCATGAACGACTCGGCCGGCGCCTTCGTGCCCGCCGGCGTCGGCGGCCTCGACGGCTACGCCGAGGCCTTCACCGCGCTCCGCAAGATCAGCGGCGTGGTGCCCACCATCATGTGCATGTTCGGCTTCAACGCCGGCGGCGGGTCGTACCTGCCGCGCCAGGGCAGCTTCGTCATCCAGCCCGCCGACACCTTCTTCGGCCTCACCGGTCCGGGCGTGGTGAAGTCGGTGCTGGGCGAGGACATCACCCCCGAGGAGCTGGGCGGGCCCAAGGTCCACGGCGCCTCGGGCGTGGCCGACCTCACCGTGGTGGACGAGCTCGCCGCCCTGCGCCAGGCGGTGCGGCTCCTCGGCTACATCCCCGACAACAACGGGGTGATGGCCCCGTTCCAGGAGACGAGCGACCCGCTCGACCGCAAGACCTGGGAGATCAACACGCTCCTCAAGAAGGCCTTCAACTCGCCGACCGGGTTCAACACGCCCTTCGACGTGTCGATCATCATCCAGCAGATCTGCGACTACGGCGACTACTTCGAGCTGCAGCCGGAGCGGGCCCGCGAGGCGGTCACCGCCTTCGGGCGGCTGGGCGGCCACGTGGTCGGGTTCGTGGCCAACAACAGCGCGGTGGCCTCGGGCCAGATCGACTGCGACTCGGCGGTGAAGATCGCGAGGTTCGTCCGCTTCTGCAACATCTACAACATCCCCATCATCTTCATGGAGGACACCACCGGCTTCCTCCCCGGGCGCGAGCAGGAGGCCCGCGGCATCGTGCAGGCCGGCCGGTCCATGCTGGACTCGATCGTCGACGTGCGCACGCCCCGCATCCTCCTCATCCTCCGCAACGCCTTCGGCGGCGCCTACGCCTCGTACAACAACTACCCGACCGGCGCCGACCTCGTGCTGGCGCTCCCCACCACCCGCCTCGCGGTGATGGGGCCGGCCGGCAAGGAGTTCGTCTACAAGGACGAGCTCCGCAAGATCCGCGGCGCCGCGGCCGACATGGTGAAGAAGGGCGTGGCCGCCCGCACCGCCGCCGGCATGGACGGGCCGCAGGCGAAGAAGGACGCCGAGAAGGAGGCCACCGACTGGCTGAAGCAGCAGGAGGCGGCCCTCAACAAGCGCTACGAGAAGGAGCTGATGAACCCGAAGGAGGGCCTCGCCCTCGGCTCCATCTCCTCGCTCGTCATGCCCACCGACCTGCGCGAGGTGCTGGGCAAGAACCTGCACTTCATGCTCCGCCACTACAAGCCGTCGCCGATGGGCGGCCCCCAGCGCGAGTTCCACTGAGCCGCGACCCCACCCGACCGATCCCCGACCGGAGACACCGACGATGGCCGCGACCACCGACCTCTACCGCAACAACCCGCTCATCCACCGCGACCGGCGGCTGGGGAACTCCCCCTCCGCCTGGGTCCGCTCCTTCGCCTGCGAGGACCTGAAGCCGCTCATCGTCTGCCGCGGCCCCATCCGCAAGGAGGCCATGGACGTCTTCGAGGAGATGGGGATCACCCACTACGGGATCCTGCTCTCCGAGAAGGACTCCATCGTCTACCCGAACGCGCTCGCCCCCGAGCTCCGCCAGCTCACCGACAACCGCCGCGTCCACCGGGTGCCCGACTACACCGGCGCCACCAAGGAGGAGCGGGTCGAGCGCATGCAGCAGATCGTCCAGATCGCGCACGACAACGGCTACGACTCGGTCTTCGCCGGCTACGGCTTCATGGCCGAGGACGAGGAGTTCGTGGCCACCATCGAGAAGGCGGGGCTCAAGTTCATCGGCCCGAACTCGGTGACGCAGGCCCGCGCCGGCAAGAAGGACGAGGCCAAGCGCACCGCGCTCGAGGTGAAGGTCTCCACGACGCCGGGCGTGAACAACGTCACCGCGAAGACCCTGCTCGCGAAGTACCCGACCCGCAAGCAGCTGCTCGCGCTGGCCGACTCCGAGCGGCTGGCGGTGGACCCGAAGGCGCTCGCGAACGAGAAGCTCCCGCTCGAGGAGCTGGCCGACGCGCTCCTCATGGCCTCCTACGCCAAGGGCATCGACCTCTACACCATCGACGAGCTCGGCGAGCAGGTCCGCAAGGAAGTCGTCGAGATGTTCACGAAGTACCCGCAGAGCCGGGTGCGCTTGAAGGCCATCGGCGGCGGCGGCGGCAAGGGGCAGCGCATCCTGGGCGGCACGCTCCTCACGATGAAGGACGCCGACCGGAAGGCCGTCGAGGAGGCGGCCGCCGAGGCGCCCGCGCTCACGCGCGAGGTGCTGAACGAGGTCAAGGCCAACGGCGTCGGCGACAACAAGAACGTCCTCATCGAGCTCAACATCGAGCAGACCCGCCACAACGAGATCCAGCTGCTCGGCAACGGGAGCTGGTGCGTCTCGCTGGGCGGCCGCGACTGCTCGCTCCAGATGCACGAGCAGAAGCTGCTCGAGATCTCGGTGACCCAGGAGGGGCTCACGGCGGCCATCGCGGCCGCCAAGGCCGCCGGCAAGGAGGCCGAGGCCAAGGCCCTCGCCGTCGACCTCGAGATCCTGAAGCGCATGGAGGACGACGCGGCCCGGTTCGGCCAGGCCGTGGGGCTCGACTCGGCGTCCACCTTCGAGTGCATCGTCGACCGGGACCGCTACTACTTCATGGAGGTGAACACCCGCATCCAGGTGGAGCACCGGGTCACCGAGCTCTGCTACAGCCTGAAGTTCACCAACCCCGACGACCCCAAGGACTCCTTCGTCGTCGCGTCCCTCGTCGAGGCGATGGCGCTGCTCGCCCGCCACAAGGCGCGGCTGCCCAAGCCCACCCGGGTGCCCCGCTTCGGCGCCGGGGCCGAGGCGCGGCTGAACGCCACCGACGCCTCGCTGTCGCCCCACGCCGGCGGCGTGATCCGCTTCTGGTCGAAGCCCATCGAGGGCGAGATCCGCGACGACCAGGGCATCAGCCTGCCCAACCCCGACACCGGCATGTTCATGCGCTACCGGGTGGCGGGCGCCTACGACTCCAACATCGCGCTGCTCCTCACCCAGGGGAAGGACCGGCTGGAGAGCTACGAGAAGCTCTCCGAGGTCATCTCCCGCACCAGCCTGCGCGGCGTGCAGCTCGCCACCAACCTCGAGTTCCACTACGGGCTCGTGAACTGGTTCATCGGCCAGAACGTGATGGCGAAGCCCACCACGCGGTTCGTGGTGCCCTACCTCACGCTCGTCGGGCAGCTGAAGGACGAGTCGAACAGGCTCGACGTGGCCTTCGCCTTCGCGGAGATGAAGAAGGCCTACGCGAAGAGGGCCGCCGCCGAGTTCCCCGACGACCCGACGGCGGTGAAGGCGGTGGGCGAGGTGCTCGACCGGAAGGGCACGCTCCTCACCCGGCCCATGGAGCGGCTCCTCGACGACCCGCACCTCTTCTCCGGCTGGCTCTCGATGAACCGGAAGAACTACGAGATCCGGGACGGCAAGCTGGTGTGGCTGCGCAACCCGCTCGGCGTGCTGAACGACACCTACGCCTACCTGAACATGGCCTTCGACCCGAAGGCGCCGGCGGCCGAGGTGATCTGGCAGCACGACCACGAGCTGCTCCAGAAGTCGATCCGCTTCTACCAGGAGCTCCGGAAGACCTTCGGCCTCGAGAAGCAGGAGTACTGGAAGCTCGACGGCATCCTCGCGAACGAGACCCCGCAGGGCGGGTACGACGCCGAGACCTGGGCGCGCATCCGCTCGGCCCACCTCGGCTACGAGGCCGGCAACGAGCTGCTCGGGCTCCTCTTCATGCTCGCCGAGAAGGTGCGCTTCTTCGACTTCCGGGTGGAGGAGAACCTCGACGTCACCATCCCCGCGTACCTCACCGACCCCGACCTGCAGGCGCGCATGAAGAAGGTGCTGGTCCCGCCGCCGGTCACCAAGGCCGACGAGATCGGGGCGATGTGCGGCGGCATGTTCTACGCCCAGGAGGCGCCCGGGAAGCCGCCCTTCGTCCACGAGGGCATGCACTTCGAGAAGGGGCAGCCGCTCTACATCATCGAGGTGATGAAGATGTTCAACACCGTCCGGGCGCCGTTCTCCGGCACGGTGGACAAGATCCTCCTCACCGGTCCGGACGGCACCATCGTCCAGAAGGGGCAGCCCCTCTTCAAGGTCACCCCGGACGAGAAGTTCGTGGCGGTGGACCCGAAGGAGGTCGAGCGCGAGCGCCGCGCCCGCACCACCGAGTACCTGAAGGCGATCCTGGCGTAGCGACTCCTCCGCGCGGCGCCTGGCTCCCACGCACGGGAGCCGGGCCCGCAGCCCGGAGGAGGCCTCGCCTGACGCACACGCTCATCCAGCTCGACGCCTGCCGCCGCGTCCTGGCGGCGCTCTCCGACCTCCTCGACGGGGAGCTGGACCCGCAGGCAACGGCAGAGGCCGAGGCGCACCTCGAGGACTGCGGCGGTTGCGCCAGCGCCGCCCTGGAGCTCGCCGCGACCATCCGGGCCCTGCGCGGGCTCCGGCGGGCGGGTGCTGCTGCGCTCCCGGCGGGGGGCGCTGCTAGTCGTGGCAGCCCGAGACCAGCCGGGACGACTTCGCGCAGCACTGCGCCGCCGTCTCCGGGGCGCAGCAACCCTTCTTCTTCGTGAGCAGCTTCATCGGTCTCTCCTAGGCCTTGGCCTTCGCCCGGGTCCGTGGGGTGGGGCGGGCCGTGCCCGCCTTCCGCAGCTTGGCCTGGACGGCGCGCGCCGAGTCGCAATCCGGGCACTTCGCCGACGCCTTCGCCGCGTGGGTCTTGCAGGTGGCGATGCAGTTGGAGAGCGACTGGAGCAGGATCTGCACCTCGCCCCGGGACAGCTCGAGCGTCATGGCGAACCTCCGCGACCGCGTGAGGAGACGATGATCGGACCCGGGAGCGCCGGAGTCCAGGGAAAGCCGCGTCCCGGATCGGGCCTGCGGCAGGCTGCCACCCCCGCCCGGGCACCCTCCGGCGCCCGGCCGCGGCGACTCCTTTCCCCGCCCCGTGGCTCCCACCCGCATGCCCCAGAACGCTCTCGTCCTCGGCGGCGGCTTCGCGGGACTCGAGGCCGCCATCCAGCTCCGCAAGGCGGGGCTCGACGTCACGCTGGTCTCCGACCGGCCCTACCTCTGGATCTACCCCACCTCGATCTGGGTGGTGACCGGGGAGGGCAAGCCCGAGGACAACCACCTCGACCTCGCCGACGTGGCCCGGAGGCACGGCTTCGCCTTCCGGCAGGGGAAGGTGCAGTCGATCTCCGGCGCCCGGCGCGCCGCGGTGGTGGACGGGGAGGAGCTCCGGGCCGACCACCTCGTCCTCGCCATCGGCGGCGCCCCGCTGCGCCCGCCCGGCGTGGAGCACACCGTGGGGCTCTCCGGCTCGCCCGACAACGCCGTCCGCGCCCACGAGGCGCTCGAGGCGCTCCTCGCGCGCGGCCAGGGCGCCATCGCGATGGGCTTCGGCGGGAATCCCAAGGACCCGTCGGCCGTGCGCGGCGGCCCGATGTTCGAGGTCATGTTCAACGTCCTCCACCTCCTCGAGCGGCGCGGCCTGCGCGACCGCTTCCGCCTGGCCTTCTTCGCTCCCATGCCGAGCCCGGGCGAGCGCATGGGCAAGAAGGCGGTGGCCGCCATCCAGGGCATGCTCGGCGAGAAGGGGGTGGAGCTCCGCTTCGGCAAGAAGATCAACGGATTCGAGGCCGGTGGCGCGGTCCTCTTCGAGGACGGGTCCAGGCTCGAGAGCGACCTCACCTTCTTCATCCCCGCGCAGGGCGGCCACCCGGTGCTGGCGGCGAGCGACCTGCCCCGCAACGACGCCGGCTTCGTCACGATCGACGGGGGCTGCGCGGTGCCTGGGTTCCCGGGTGTCTGGGCCATCGGCGACTCGGCGGCGCTGGAGGGGCCGGCCTGGCGGGCCAAGCAGGGGCACCTCGCCGAGGTCATGGCGCGGGTCGCCGCGGCGAACGTCGCCGCCGCCGGGGCCGGACGCCCGGAGCGGGAGAGCTACCTGCCCCACGTCTCCATCACCTGCCTCATGGACATGGGCAACGGAGCCGCCTACGTCCACCGGGACGAGAAGAAGGAGCAGATGGTCCCGTTGCCGGTCGTGGGACACTGGGCGAAGAAGGGCTGGGGCGCTTATTTCAAGGCGTCGAAGCGACGGCAGGTCCCCCGCATCCCCGGGATGTGACCGCCGAGAAGGGGGGAAGCGATGGCTCTGGAGCTCTGGCACTCGTGGACGTGCCCGTACTGCATG
>DAOMFN010000038.1:0-9236 GCA_035429785.1 Anaeromyxobacteraceae bacterium | reverse complement strand
GGCCCCGAGCCCGGCGAGGCGCACCCGGCCCGCCCTGAGGTCCCTCGCGGCGAAGCGGAGCGGGGCGACGAGCGCCGCCAGCTCGGGGGCGCCGGGAGGCGCGCCGGGAACGTCCCGCGGGGCCATCGCCCTCCGTGCCGCCTACTCCGGGTCCGAGGAGAGCTCCTCCTCGACGAACTCCACGCTGCCGATCTCGAACTCCCGCTCGCCGCCGGGCGCCCGCACCCGCACGACGTCCCCCTCGGTCTTCCCGATGAGGGCCCGCGCGATGGGGCTCGTCACGCTGATCTTGCCTTCCTTCAGGTTCGCCTCGAGCTCCCCCACGATGCGGTAGAGGACCTCCTCGCCGCTCTGGCTGTCGGTGAGGTGCACCGTGGCCCCGAAGACCACCCGGTCGCCCTTGAGCTTCGAGACGTCGATCACCTCGGCGGTGGCGATCCAGTGCTCCACCTGGGTGATGCGCCCCTCCACGTGCGACTGCTTCTCCTTGGCGGCGTGGTACTCGGCGTTCTCGGAGAGGTCGCCGTGGGAGCGGGCCTCCGCGATCTCCTTCACGATGCGCGGACGCTCGACGGTCTTCAGCCGCTTCAGCTCCTCCTTGAGCCGGACGAGGCCGGAGGGGGTCATGGGCATGCGGTCGCTGGCCATCGATTCTCACCTTCCCTGCGCGTGGTATTCCTGCAGGCAGCGCACGCCGTACCCGGCGTCGCGCGCGCGCTCCATGGCCCCGAGCGCCGCACGGGCCCCCGTGAGCGTCGTGAAGTAGGGCACCCGGTGCATGAGGGTCTCTCGCCGGATGGAGTAGCTGTCGGAGATGGTCCGCTTGCTGGCGGTGGTGTTGATGAGGAAGTGGACCTCGCCGTCGATGATGCGGTCGACGACGTTCGGGCGCCCCTCCCCCACCTTGCGCACCGGCGTCGCCGGGATGCCCTCCCGCGCCAGGAAGGCGGCGGTGCCGGTGGTGGCGAGCACCTCGAACCCGAGCGCCACGAGCCGGCGGGCCAGGTCGGCGGCGGCCGGCTTGTCGGCGTCCTTCACCGAGACGAAGGCCCGGAGCGACTCGCCCCGCCGCGGCAGCGGGAGCGCGTTGCCGGCGGCGGTCTGCGACTTCCAGAAGGCGCCGTAGAAGTCGCCGGCGACGCCCATGACCTCGCCGGTGGACTTCATCTCCGGCCCCAGCACCGGGTCCACGCCCCGGAAGCGGGCGAAGGGCATGACCGCCTCCTTCACCGAGACGTGGCGCGGGCGCGGGGTCTGGCGGAGCCCCTGGGTCTCGAGGGAGATGCCGGCCATCGCCAGGGCGGCCTTCTTCGCGAAGGGCACCCCGGTGGCCTTGCCCACGAAGGGCACCGTGCGGCTGGCGCGGGGGTTCACCTCGAGGACGTAGATGTCCTCGCCCTGGATGGCGAACTGCACGTTCATGAGCCCGACCACGCCGAGCTCGCGTGCGAGCGCGATGGACTGCCGCTCGATCTCGGCCACGGTGGCCGCGGAGAGGCTGTAGGGCGGCAGCGCGCAGGCCGAGTCGCCGGAGTGGATGCCGGCCTCCTCGATGTGCTCCATCACCCCGCCCACGACGACGGTCTTGCCGTCGGCGACCACGTCGACGTCCACCTCGGCCGCGTCCCGCAGGAAGCGATCGACGAGCACCGGCCGCTCGTTGGAGGCCTGCACCGCCTCGGTCAGGTAGGCGGACAGGTCGGCGTCGTCGTAGACGACCTCCATGGCCCGGCCGCCGAGCACGTAGGACGGGCGCACCATGACCGGGTAGCCGATGCGGCGGGCCACGGCGAAGGCCTCCTCGGCGCTGCGGGCCACCCCGTTGGCGGGCTGGCGCAGCCCGAGCCGGTCGATGAGCGCGGCGAAGCGCTCCCGGTCCTCGGCGCGGTCGATGGCGTCCGGGGTGGTGCCGAGGATGGGCGCGCCGGCCTGCTCGAGGGGCACCGCCAGCTTGAGCGGCGTCTGTCCGCCGTACTGGACGATGAGCCCCTCCGGCTTCTCGACCCGCACGATCTCGAGCACGTCCTCGAGGGTGAGCGGCTCGAAGTAGAGCCGGTCGCTCGTGTCGTAGTCGGTGGAGACCGTCTCCGGGTTGCAGTTGACCATGATGGTCTCGAACCCGGCGTCCCGGAGCGCGAAGCTGGCGTGCACGCAGCAGTAGTCGAACTCGATGCCCTGGCCGATGCGGTTGGGGCCGCCGCCCAGGATCATGACCTTTCGCCGCCCGGTGGGCTTCGCCTCGCACTCCTCCTCGTACGTCGAGTAGAGGTACGGGGTGAAGGCCTCGAACTCGGCGGCGCAGGTGTCGACCCGCTTGAACACCGGGTGGACGCCGAGACCCCAGCGGGCCGCCCGCGCGTCCCCCTCGGAGACGCCGGCCAGCGCGGCGATGCGCCGGTCGGAGAAGCCCATCCGCTTGGCGCGGCGCCAGGCCCCGGCGTCGGCGGGGAGCCCCCGGGCGAGCTCCGGCTCGTGCTCGACGATGCCCCGCATCTGGCGCAGGAACCACGGGTCGATCCCGGTGAGCCGGTAGAGCTCGTCCACCGTGATGCCGGCCCGGAGCGCCTCCCCCACCCAGAAGACCCGGTGGGCGCGCGGCACCCGCGCCTGCTCGAGGATCTGGATGCGCTCGGCCTCGGTGTAGGCGTCGCCGGGGCGCTTCCCGAGCGGCGACTCGAGCCCGGCCCGGTCGATCTCGAGGCCGCGGAGCGCCTTCTGCAGGCTCTCCTGGAAGGTGCGCCCCATCGCCATCACCTCGCCCACCGACTTCATGTGGGTGGTGAGGACGTCGTCGGCCCCCTTGAACTTCTCGAAGGCGAAGCGGGGGACCTTGGTGACCACGTAGTCGATGGTGGGCTCGAACGAGGCCGGCGTCTCGCGGGTGATGTCGTTCCGGAGCTCGTCGAGCGTGTAGCCCACCGCGAGCTTGGCCGCGATCTTCGCGATGGGGAACCCGGTGGCCTTCGACGCCAGCGCCGAGCTGCGCGAGACGCGCGGGTTCATCTCGATGACGACCACCCGGCCGTTCTCCGGGTGCACGCCGAACTGGATGTTGGAGCCGCCGGTGTCGACCCCGATCTCGCGGATGATGCGCACCGCGTGGTCGCGGAGCCGCTGGTACTCCTTGTCGGAGAGGGTCTGGGCCGGGGCCACCGTGATGGAGTCGCCGGTGTGGACGCCCATGGGATCGAAGTTCTCGATGCTGCAGACGATCACCACGTTGTCGTTCCGGTCCCGCATCACCTCGAGCTCGTACTCCTTCCAGCCGAGGATCGACTCCTCCACGAGGATGGTGTGGGTCGGCGACAGGTCGAGCGCCCGGCGGGCGAGCGCGTCGAACTCCCCCTTGTTGAAGGCGACGCCGCCGCCCTCCCCGCCCATGGTGAAGCTGGGGCGGATGATGATGGGGAAGCCGATCTGCTCGGCCACCGCGCGGGCCTCCTCGAAGGAGGTCGCGTAGCCGCTCCGGGGCATCTCGACCCCGATGCGGTTCATCGCGTCCTTGAAGAGCTGCCGGTCCTCCGCCTTCTCGATGGCCTGGAGCGACGCCCCGATGAGCTCGACCCCGTGCCGCGCCAGCGCCCCGTTCTTCGCGAGCGCCACCGCCAGGTTGAGCGCGGTCTGGCCGCCCAGCGTGGGGAGCAGGACGTCCGGCTTCTCCCGGGCGATGATCTGCTCGGCCACCTCGGGCGTGATGGGCTCGACGTAGGTCCGGTCCGCGAAGTCCGGATCGGTCATCACCGTCGCCGGGTTGGAGTTGAGGAGCACGACCTCGTACCCCTCCTCCTTCAGCGCCTTGCAGGCCTGGGTGCCGGAGTAGTCGAACTCGCAGGCCTGCCCGATGACGATGGGCCCGGAGCCGACGATCATGATCTTCTGGATGTCCTTGCGGCTCGGCATCGGGGGCGGACCCTAGCATGACGACCCCCCCGGCGCACGGGCACCGGGGGGGCCGGATTTCACGGTGTTGCCCGGGACGGACCCGGGGCTACTCCAGGCTCTTCACCATCTCGGCGAGCCGGTCGATGCCCTTGTCGATCTGGTCGAGCGCGATGGCGAAGGAGAGGCGGAGGTAGCCGGGAGCGCCGAAGGCCGAGCCCGGGACCACCGCCACCTTGTGGTGGTCGAGGAGGTGGGCCACGAACTTCTCGTCGGTGCCGATGGGCTCCGACTGGCCGGGGATGCGCTTGCCGAGGAGCTTCCCCACGTACGGGAAGGCGTAGAACGCGCCGCCCGGGTCGAAGCAGTCGACGCCGGGGATGTCGTTCAGGCGCTTCACGATGTGCTGGCGCCGCTCGTCGAAGATCTTCCGCATCGTCTCGATCTCGGCGTCGAGCGGGAGCGTGAGCGCCGCCAGCGCGCCCTTCTGGGCGATCGAGGTGGGGTTGGACGTCGAGTTGTCCTGGAGCTTCTGCATGGCGCTGATGAGCGGCTGGGGGCCGGCCGTCCAGCCGATGCGCCATCCGGTCATGGCGTAGGTCTTCGAGGCCCCGTTCACGAGCGCCACCTGCGGATGCAGGGAGGGGTCGACCGTGAGGACGTTCTCGAACCGCCCCTTGTAGACGAGCCGGTCGTAGATGTCGTCGGTGACGACCAGGATGTCCTTGCCCTTCACCTCGTCGATGATGTTGCGGAGCGTGGCCCGACCGAAGACCGCCCCGGTGGGGTTGGACGGGCTGTTGACGATGACCGCCCGGGTCTTGGGCCCGATGGCCTTCTTGATGTCGGCGTGGCTGGGCTCGAACCCGTCCTCGTGCCGGGTCTGCACGATCACGGGCACGCCCTCGGCGAGCCGGACCATGTCGGCGTAGCTGACCCAGTAGGGCGCGAAGATGACCACCTCGTCGCCGGGGTTGAGGAGCGCCTGGAACAGGTTGTAGAGCGCGTGCTTGCCGCCGCAGGAGACGAGCACCTCGGTGGGCTTGTAGGCGATGCCGTGCTCCTGGGCGATGCGCTTGGCGATGGCCTCGCGCAGCTCCGGGATGCCGTTCGTGGGGGTGTACTTCGTGAACCCCTGGTCGAGGGCGTCCTTGGCCGCCTGCTTGATCAGCTTCGGCGTGTCGAAGTCGGGCTCACCCGCCCCGAACCCGACGACGTCGATTCCCTTCGCCTTCAGCTCCTTGGCCTTGGCGGTGATGGCGAGCGTCGGGGAGGGCTTCACCGCGTCGAGGCGCTTGGCAAGTCTCATCCTGTGGGTCTCCTGCGGGCCGGGAAGGCGGCGGGGAAAGGGGCCACGCAGGATACCAAACCCGGAACCGGGTTGGGAACGGTTCGCGGACGGGGCCCGCCCGGACCGGGCCAGAGCGACCCCTACCGCGGCGGGAACTTTCGGCGCAGTCCCGCGGCGACGTTGGGCGGGACGAGGCCGGTGACGTCCCCGCCGTAGCTCGCCACCTCCCGGACCAGGCTGCCGGTCACGTAGAAGTAGTCCTGGCCGGTCATGACGAAGACCGACTCGAAGTCCGGGTCGAGCTTGGAGTTCATGTTGGCGAGCTGGAACTCGTACTCGAAGTCGGAGACCGCCCGCAGGCCGCGGAGCACCGTGTGGATGCGCCGCCGCTTCGCGTAGTCCACGAGCAGGGTCTCGAAGTGATCCACCTCCACCCGGGGATCGTCCCCCACCGCCTCGCGGATGAGCTCCTTGCGCTCCTCCAGCGTGAAGAGGGCCTTCTTGGCGGCGTTGTTGGCCACCGCCACCACCAGCCCGTCGAAGATCTTGAGGCCGCGCTGGATGAGCGAGAGGTGACCGTTCGTGAGGGGGTCGAAGGAGCCGGGGTAGATGGCGAGCCGTCGCATCGCGCGGCAGTATCCCCTACTCCCTCCGATAGATCGAGATTCCCGTGTCCCCGTAGGCTCTTCGATCGACGAGGGCGAGCGCCCCGACCCGGTCCGGGGGCGGGGCCCGCCGGTCGTGCTCCGCCACGACCGTTCCCCCCGGCCGGACCACCCGGTCGAGGGCGCCGAGCGCCTCCCCGGGGCCGAGCGCATAGGGGGGGTCGACGAAGGCGAGGTCGACGGACGACGCGGAGAGGGCCCGGAGGGCGTCCGGGACCGCGCGCCGCACCACGGTCACCCGGCCGGCGAGGCCGCAGGCCGCTGCGTTCCGCTCGATGGCCTCGACCGCGCGCGGCGAGGAGTCGACGCAGGTGGCCTCCGCGCAGCCCCGGGAGAGCGCCTCCAGGGCGAGGGCACCGGTGCCCGCGTAGAGGTCCAGGACCCGCCCCCCGTCGAAGAACTGACCGAGGACGTTGAAGACCGCCGCCCGGACCTTGTCGCTCGTGGGGCGGGTGTCGTCGCCCGGGGGCGCGACGAGCCGGCGCCCGCGCGCCGTTCCCGCGACGATGCGCACCGCCTAGCCGCCCGCCGCGTGGGGGGCGCAGCCGTCCTCGCGCTCGTGCTGGTGCGAGTGCACGTCGTCGTAGAGGTGGGCGTAGCGCGCCGACTCGATCTGGATGGTGGTGTGGTCGATGCCGAACCGGCGCCGCAGTCGTCCCTTCACGTCGTCGAGGATGGCGTCGTTGCGACCCAGGTGGTCGTCCCCCACGACGAGGTGGGCCGACAGCGCGTGGTGGCCGGAGGAGATGGTCCACACGTGGAGGTCGTGGACGGCGAGCACCCCCGGCACGCTGCCCATCTCGCCGCAGACCTCCTCGATGGCGAGGTGGGCCGGAACGGCCTCCATGAGGATGCCGGCGATCTCGAGGGAGAGGCGCAGCGCGCCCCAGAGGATGAGGACCGAGATCCCGAGCGACAGGACCGGGTCCACCCAGGTCCAGGCGGGCTCGAGCCACATCGCCCCGGCGCCGGCCAGCACCACGAGCGACGAGACCGCGTCGCCGACCACGTGCAGGAAGGCCGAGCGCGCGTTCAGGCTGTGGTCGCCGTGCAGCCAGCGGAGCACGACGAGGTTGGCGACGAGCCCCACCGCGGCGATGGCGGCCATGACCCCGAGGTCGATGCGGGCGCCCGGGTTCCGGAGCCGCTCGACCGCCTCCCAGGCGATCCAGGCGGTGAGCACGACGAGCCCCGCCACGTTGGCCTGGGCGGCGAGCACCTCGGCGCGCCGGAAGCCGAAGGTGCGCTTCTCGTCGGCCGGGCGGGCGGCGAAGCGGACGGCGAGGAGCGCGAGCGCCAGCGCCGCCACGTCGGTGAACATGTGGCCGGCGTCCGAGACCAGGGCGAGCGACCCGGAGACGATGCCCCCCACCGCCTCGGCCACCATGATGCCGGCGGTGACCGCGAGCGAGAGCCCGAGCCGGCGGGCGCTCGCGGCGGTGGCGGCGCCGTGGGCCTGCCGCTCGTGC
Organism: Anaeromyxobacteraceae bacterium; assembly: GCA_035429785.1. Classification (GTDB taxonomy): domain Bacteria; phylum Myxococcota; class Myxococcia; order Myxococcales; family Anaeromyxobacteraceae; genus CAIOAK01. Next base: position 1,932 of record DAOMFN010000038.1, on the reverse strand, counting down.
GCGTGAGCGTGGTCGTGGGCGTGCGGGTGATCGTGGTCGTGGTGGTGCGCCATGGTCCTTGGCGCAGTCTAACCCGGTCGTCTAGCATCGGCAGCGCCCCGACCGCGCATGCGCCGCGCCTCCCCAATCCTCGCCCTCCTCGCGGCGCTCCTGCCGGCCGTCGCCGCCGCCCAGTACGATCCCTCGCTCCGCTGGCGCACCCTCGAGACCCCGAACTTCCGGGTCCACCACTACGAGGGGGAGGAGGCGCTCGCCCAGCGCACCGCCGGCGCCCTGGAGCGGTCCCGCGCGCTCCTCGCCCCGTACTTCCCGGGCCTTCCCTCCGGCCGGACCGAGGTCGTGCTGGCGGACAACTCCGACGACGCGAACGGCCTCGCGACCGTCTTCCCCTACGACGCCATCCGGCTCGTCGCCACCCCGCCCGACTCGCTGTCGGAGCTGAACGACTTCTCCGACTGGCTCCTCCAGCTCGCCGCCCACGAGTACGTCCACATCGTGCACCTCAACGTGCGCGGCGGCGTCCCCGCCGCGGTCGACTCGGTCTTCGGCAAGATCCTCGTCCCGAACGCCTTCGTGCCTCCCTGGATCACGGAGGGCATGGCGGTGCTCCACGAGTCCGGGCCCGGCCGCGGGCGGAACGCCAGCGCGCTCTTCGACATGTACACCCGGGCCATGGTCCTCCAGGGCGGGCTCCCGTCGCTGCCCGAGGTCTCGAACCAGCCGCTCGACTGGCCGCTCGGCAACATGTGGTACCAGCTCGGCGGCCGCTTCCTCTCCTTCCTCACCGAGCGGTCCGGCCCCGAGGGCCTGCGCGACTTCGTCGCCGCCCAGGGGCGCTACGTCTGGCCCTTCGCCATCGGGGTCGTTGCCGAGGACACGCTCGGCGGCAAGGACTTTCCGGCCCTGTGGGGGGAGTTCGGCCGGGCGCTCCAGGAGAGGTACGAGGCCCAGATGGCCGAGGTGCGCCGCTCCCCGGTGACGACCCCGGAGTGGCTCACCCGCCGCGGCGCCCAGGTGCTCCGCCCCCGCTTCTCGCCCGACGGCACCTTCGTCGCCTACTGGGATCGGGGGCTCGACGGGCCGCAGGGCATCCGGCGCGTGTCGCCCGCCGGCGAGGACCTCGGGCTCGCCGCCGAGATCCCGGCCGACGGCGCCTTCGCGATGCTCTCGCCCCGCGAGGCCGTCGTCGCGGTGCTCGACTACCACCGGTACTACTGGCTCTGGAGCGACCTCTGGCGCGTCGACCTCGAGACCGGGCGGCGCACCCGACTCACCGAGGGCAAGCGGGCCACCGATCCCGACGTGCGCCCCGGCGGCGCCTTCGTGGTCTACGCGGCGCGCACCGGCCCCGGCGAGATGTCGCTCGAGCGGCTCTGGCTCGACACGGGACGCACGGAGGTCCTCTTCCACCTGCCCGGCGCCCAGGTCTACCTGCCGCGCATCTCCCCGGACTCGCGCCGGATCGCCTTCGAGCTCCAGGTCGGCGCACGCCGGGACATCGCCATCTGGGAGGACGGACGGGTGGCGCGGGTCACCGCCGACGACGCCATCGACACGAGCCCGGAGTGGCTCCCGGACGGCCGGCTCCTCTTCTCCTCGGAGCGGACCGGCATCTACGACCTGTACATCTTCGAGCCCGGGCCGGGAGGGTGGGGAGCCCGGGAGCTCGTGGCCCCCCAGCCGCTCTCCCTCCCTCCGCCGGAGACCCTCCTCTCGCTCGTGCCGCCCGTCCCACCTCCCGCGCCACCCGCCGACGTCCCGGGGGAGGCGACCCCGATGGTCGAGGTCGTTCCCGGCCCGGTGCGCCGGCTGACCAACGCGGAGCTGGGGGCCATGCAGCCCGCGGCCTCGCCCGACGGAGGCTCGGTCGCCTACGTCTCCTACTCGCGGGCCGGCTACGACCTCGCCCGGCTCGACCTGCCGCCGGGTCCG
>DAOMFN010000037.1:0-9537 GCA_035429785.1 Anaeromyxobacteraceae bacterium | reverse complement strand
GCGAGCACGCCGCGGCGGTACCGACCGGGCCCTCGGCCGAGCCGGGGCACCCGGGTGCGGGGACGAACGAGGAGGAGCCCCCGCTCGTCGTGCCTCCCGACGAGGAGGGTCCGCGGGCCGTGGGAGGGCTGGAGGGTCCGCGTCCGGTGGTCGACGACGAGCTGCCGGGCGCCGTCGCCGCCCTCGGCGACGTCCCGGCGGACGAGCCGGCTCCCGCGGAGGTCGCGCCGCCGGTGATCGTGGAGGAGGCGCCCACCGTCCTGGGGGACGCCACGCCCCTTCCCGTCGACGACACGGGCGTCGAGATCGACGTCGCACCGGCGGCTTCCGCGGAGGACGACGAGATCGCGGTCACCGTCGAGGGCGACGAGGAGCTGGCCGCGCCGCCGCCCGTTCCAGGCCCGGAGCCAGAGGCGATGCCGGCCCCGGAACCCGCTCCCGAGGCCATCGAGGCGGGTGACGCCGCGGATGCCGTCGAGGTCGTGGAGGTCGAGCCGGAGGCGGTCGACGAGGTTCCCGCCGCATCCGCGCCCCCGCCGCTGCCCGTGCATCCCGGCCTGACCCCGTCCGCGCCGCCGCCCCCGGCCGCAGAGCGCGGATGGCCGGCGCTCGACGCCGAGCTCGAGGAGCTCGAGTTCTACGAGAGGCAGGGGCTCAGGGAGGAGGCGCTGCTCGCCGCCCAGGAGCTCGCCGCTGCCCACCCGGGCCACCCGGCCCTCCCCGCCATCCTGGCGCGCGTCGAGGCCATGTCCGGCGAGTGGAGCGGCTCCAGCGAGGCCGCCCCCGTCCAGCCCCATCCCGCCGGGCCTGCTGCGGGCCCGGAGCCCTCCGCGCCCTCGCCCCCCGGGACGACCCGGACGGGGTCCACCGGGACCACCGGGATCTTCGACCTGGGCGCCGAGCTCTCGGCCGAGCTCGGCCCGGAGCTCACCCCGTCGCCCAGCGGCGAGTTCCAGTACTCGGTCGCCGACGTGTTCGACCAGTTCAAGCGCGGCCTGGAGCGGACCGTCCGCCCCGACGACTCGGCGACGAAGTACGACCTCGGCATCGCCTTCCAGGAGATGGGGATGCTCGACGAGGCGCTCGAGCAGTTCCGGTCCGCGCTCGCCGGAGGGGACCGGCACCGCGAGGTCGAGATCCTGAGCATGATCGGCAACTGCCTGGGGTTGAAGGGCGACCACGCCGGGGCCGTGGAGGCCTACCGGCAGGCCCTGCACTCCGAGTTCCTCACCGGCCCCGCGGCGAAGGCCATCCACTTCGAGCTGGGCGCCGCCCACGAGGCGCTGGGGGAGCCCGACGTGGCGCTCTGGTATTTCCAGAAGATCGCGCACGGCGATCCGGCCTACCGGGGCGTGGGCGGGAGGGTGACCCGGCTGGGCGGAGGGCCCGGCCGGCCGCCGGGCGAGGCACCGCCCCAGATCGCCGGCGCCACCCCACGGGAATGACGGCGAAAAAGCGCTAGAGCGGAGTTGGCTCGGGGCTTCCGGGAGGTGAGAATGCGCCCGTGAAGCGGCGCATCGCGCTCGGGTTCCTGGCCTTCGTGGCCGCCGTCATCGGCGGAGCCCTGTGGGTGGCCTCCACGCCCTGGGCCGGTCGCAAGCTCTGCGACCTCGCCACCCAGAAGGCCCGCGAGGCCGCCGCGCTCGACGTCGCCTTCGGCGCCTGCCGGGTCCGCCCGCTGCGGCTGGCCGTCGAGCTGGACGACGTCCGGGTCGGTCCGCCGGACCGCCCGGTCTTCGCCGCCGACTCCCTCTCGGTCCAGCTGGCCCCGCTCCAGGCCCTCTCGAAGACCATCGCCCTCGACGAGGTCTCGGTCGTTCGACCCCGGGTGAACCTGGTCCTCCCCCCGTCCCGCCCCGGCGGCCCGCCGGCCCCCTGTCCTCCTCCGCTGCTGCGCCAGTTCCACCTCCGACGCCTCCAGGTCGAGGACGGCACGGCGACCGTGGTCCTGCCGGGAGGGGAGGAGGTCGTGGTGGGGCGCGTGGACGTCCACTCCCGGTCGGAGTGGATCCCCACCGACGTGGAGTCCCTCGTCACCGGCGCACGCCGGAGCCGGGTCACGGTGGCGCTCGGCCCGACCCTGCTCGAGGCCGGGGGCCGGCAGACGCTGCTCGACCAGGCCTGGCTCGACTCCGACTTCGCCTTCGACCTCTCCCGGCTCGCCATCCGCGAGCTCCACGCGGAGGGCGAGGGCGTGAAGGTCTCGGCGAAGGGAACGGTGACCAACCTCTGCAACCCGCGCCTCGGACTCGAGCTCAAGGCCGAGGCCCCCATCCCGACCCTGGTCTCGCTCGCCGGGCTGCGGAAGCCCTCGGCCGGAACCGCGCGGCTCGCGCTCCAGGTCTCCGGGCCGGCCGGGCGTCCCGACGCCGCCGGGGAGCTCCGGCTCGGGGAGGGGGCGCGCTTCGGGCCCTACGCGCCAGGCGACGCGCGGGTGGCCTTCCGGCTGAAGGGCGACGACCTCGAGCTCTCCAGCGTGGAGATCCCCTTCCCGGACGGCGCCGCCGTCCAGGCCCGGGCCACCGTGCGGCTCGCCGGCACCCCGTCGGTCACGGCCGAGGCCGAGGTCCGGGGCGTCGAGTTCGCCGAGCTCGTCCACCGGCTCGGGCTCGAGGACGCGCGCGTCATGATGAAGCTCGACGCCCGGGTGAAGGTGGAGGGGCCGCTCTCCCCGTTCCGGCTCGCCGGGCAGGCCAGCGTGGACGCCCGCGACTTCCGGGTCATCGACCGCTCCTGGGTGAAGTGGAAGGCCGGCGGCGAGACCATCCTCGACCTCCCGCGCGGCCGGGTCGAGGCCCCGGTGGCCATCGACGCGGAGGGCGTGGACATCCTGGCGGGCGGCCGGGCCATCGCCGGGGACGAGACCCTGGGCGTGACCGGCCGTCTCTGGTTCGACGACGCCCAGGGCTTCGACCTGGCCCTCGATGGCGGCGCCGACCTCACCGCGCTCCGGCACGTGGCCAGCGTGCCCATGGCCGGGCGAGGGACCTTCCGGGGGCGCGCGGTGGCCCGGCCCTACGGCCCGCCCCGGATCGAGGGTTCGCTTTCCGTGAAGGGATTCCACTTCCTGCAGCTCGCCCTCGGCGACGTGACCGCCACCGCGCTGGCCACGCCCGACCTCGTCCTCCGCATCCGCGACGGCGTGGGCCGCGTCGCGGAGAGCAGCTACACCGTCGAGACCACGGTGGACCTGGGCGCCACCCCGATCCGGGTGCTGCCCTCCCAGGCCACCGCGCGCGGCCGGCTGCGCGACCTCTTCGACGTGGTCATGCCCTGGCTCCCGCAGGCGAAGCTCTTCCAGGACGCGATCGAGGGCGCGGTGCAGGTGACGATGCCCTTCGAGGGGCCGGTGCCGAAGGTGAACATGTCGTTCCAGGGGACGCTCGGGCGCGGCACGCTCTGGGAACGCGGGTTCGACTGGGGACGCATCTCGGCGCGCATCGTCGACGGGGAGCGGGCCGTCATCGACGAGGCCGAGCTCCACCGGGGAGAGGCGGTGGCCCAGGGGAGGGGAGTCGTCCACTTCGAGGCCCCGTCCCCCTGGGACCTGTCGGTGGACTTCACCGACCTGCCGCTGGACGGGCTCGACCTGCCGGGGGACGGATGGGGCGGGACCGTGGACGGGGAGGCCCGCTTCGGGGGGTCGGTCGAGCATCCGGTGATCCAGTTCTCCGCGGAGGGGGACGACGTCCTCGCCATCGGCGTGCCCATCGGGACGGTGGACGCGGACGGGGTCCTCCGCGGGCGCGAGCTCGAGCTCACCGCCCGCACCGCCGGCGTCGCCTTCCGGTCGAGGGCCCGGCTCGCCGGCGACATGCCCTACGAGGCCGAGGCGGACATCGACGTCGAGGACCTGACCCGGTTCATGCCCGGGGGTCCGCCGGCCGGCCTGCGCGCCCAGGCCCGCGGGCGCGCCACCGCGCGGGGACGCCTCGAGGAGGTGCTGGAGTCGGAGGCCCGGCTGGTGCTCGACCGCGTGCGGCTCGGCTACGCCGACTTCCGCGTCGGGAACAAGGACCCCATGGTCCTCTCCGTGGCCCGGCGGCGGATGACCGTGGAGTCCTTCACGCTGGAGGGGACCAACACGCAGTTCTCGGCGAGCGGCTCCCGTGCCCCCGACGGCCAGCTCGACTTCGCCGCCGCCGGCAGCCTCGACCTCCGGCTGCTCGGCGGCCTGCTGCCCGCCATCGTGAAGACCCATGGCCAGCTCACCGTGGACGCGGCCATCGCCGGCACCCTGGAGGCGCCCTCCCTCGTGGGCGGCGGCAAGCTGTCGGCCGGCGGGTTCCGCTTCCGCGAGCTGCCGGTCGAGTTCGCCGGCATGACCGGGGACCTCACCTTCTCCCAGAACCTCGTGCTCTTCGAGCGGCTCTCCGCCACCGTGAACGGGGGGCCCACGCAGCTGCGCGGGGAGGTGGGCCTGCGCCGCTTCGTCCCCACCCAGATCCGCATCGAGGCCGACCTCGACCGGGTGCCGCTCGCCATCCCCTCCTGGCTGCCCACCGTGATGTCGGGAAAGCTCGAGGCCTTCGGCTCGCTCGACGCGATGACCCTCGCCGGGACGCTGCACGTGATCGCGGCCCGCTACACCGAGCCCTTCGACCTCGACAAGCGCATGCTCCAGGTGGGATCCGGCACGGCGCCGGCGCGGGCCTACGACCCCTCCGGCGAGTGGCTGCGCTTCGACATCCGCCTCGTCGTGGACGGCGACGCCCGGGTGGACAACGACCTGGCCCGCGGCCAGGCACGGGGCGAGCTCCTCCTCACCGGGAACATGGCCGCCATCGGGATGACCGGCAGCCTGGCCTTCCTCCCGGGAGCCCGGGGGTTCTACCGCGGCAACGAGTTCGTCCTCACGCGGGCGGTGGTGGACTTCACCGAGAGGAACCGCCTGCGGATGGTGATGGACGTCACCGGCGAGGCCGCCCTGAAGGACTACCGGGTCTTCCTCCACGTCTTCGGCGACTTCGACGACCTGAAGCTCCAGCTCACGAGCTCCCCCACGCTCTCGCAGCAGGACATCATCACGCTGCTCTCCCTCGGCTACACCAGCCGGGACGCCACCCTGGGGAGCAACCTCGGGGTCGCCGCCGGGACCGTCGCGGCCCAGGCCCTGTTCGCCGCCTCGGGCCTCGACCAGCAGCTGCGCCGCTTCGTGCCGCAGAGCGGGTTCTTCCAGGACGTGAACGTGCGCCTCACCAGCGCCTACTCCAAGACCTCCCTCACCGTCGAGCCGCGCTGGGAGTTCGAGACCAAGGCCATGGAGGGCAAGCTCCGCGTCCGCTACCAGGCCCCGCTCTCCAACCAGAACCGTGGCCAGAAGGCCCAGGTGGAGTATCGTCTGAGCGACCGGGCCGGCCTGCAGCTGCAGTGGGACAACGACAACGCGGACGTCTCCGGGGGAGACGTGGGAGCCGACTTCAGGCTGCGCTGGGAGTGGAACGATTGAGCGCGCTGGCGGTGCTCGCCTCGCTGCTCCTCGGGGCCGCCCCTGCCGCGGCGGTCCCGCCCGCGCCCCCGCGTCCGCTCGTGGTGGGCGCGGTCGAGCTCCGCGCGCCCCCGGGGGTGGACCCGGCCCCGCTCCGGCCGCTCGTGACCATCCAGCCCGGGGAGCGGCTGGCGGCCGGCGACACCCGCCGCACGGTCCAGGCGCTCTACCAGACGGGCCTGTTCTCGAACGTCCGCGTGCTCACGTTCCCCGCGGGAGGGACGGAGGCCGAGCCGCGCGTCCGGGTGGAGATCGAGCTCGAGCCCAGGCGGGTGGTCGCGTCGGTGCGCATCGAGGCGGGCGGGGAGTCGTTGCCCATCCCCGAGGAGGACCTCCTGCGGAGCGCGTCGCTCCCACGGGGCGCCGAGGTGTACCCGGGCCGCCTGGAGGCCTCCGCCGCGGCGATGCAGGCCCTCCTCGCCCGACACGGGTGGCGCCAGGCCCGCGTGACCGCCGCCGGCCAGGGCGGTACGCAGGTGGCGGTCGCCTTCACGGTGGACGCCGGGAAGCCGACCCGCGTTGCGGCGGTGGAGATCGGACCGTCCCCCGGCCTGGATCCCGAGACCCTGCGCCAGGCCTTCCAGACCCGCCCGGGCGAGGTCCTCGACGAGGACCTCCTCGAGGAGGACCTCCGCGCGCTCCGGGAGGCACTGCGCAAGGCGGGCTACTACCGCGCCCGGGTGGACGCCCCGGTCGTCTCGGTGGACGGGCTCTCGGCCCGCGTCGACTTCCGCGTGGACTCCGGGCCGCGCTTCACCTTCCGGTTCACCGGCGACACGCCCTTCCCCCCCGCCCAGCTCCGCGCCCGGCTCGGCTACGACGGGGAGGTGCCCCTCGACGGCGCCGCGCTGGAGGCCGCCGCCGAGAGGCTGCAGTCGTTCCTGGCGGCCTACGGCTTCACCCAGGCGCGGGTGTGGACCGAGGAGGTCGCCTCGGCCGCCGAGGTCGCGGTGAGGTTCCACGTCGACGCGGGGCGGGTCTTCTGGATCCGCGAGATCCGGTTCACGGGGGCCGAGCACCACGACGAGGCCTGGCTCCGCCGGCAGCTGGACGCCGGGTTCGCCGCCGCGCCGAGGGTCGAGGCCGACCAGAGCCGGGCCGAGATGGACGCGCTGGCGCTGCGCGCCGGGCTCGTGCCGACCGACCCCGTCCCGTTCCTCTCCTCCGACCCGCGCCAGGTCTTCGCCGCGGACGCCTGGCGCGCCGCCACCCAGTACGTCGCCGAGCAGTACCGGCGCGACGGCTTCCTCGACGCCGTGGTGGACGTCCGGCGCATCACCCTCGACGCGGTGCGGGGCTGGCTGGACGTGGAGGTGGCGGTCAAGGAAGGGGTGCGGACCCTCATCGACGCGGTCGTGATCGAGGGCACCGCCGGCGTCGCGAACGAGGCGGTCCTGCGGGCGACCGGCCTCGCCCCGGGCCAGCCCCTGGCGCTCGACCGGGTGGCGGCCGGCCGGCAGGCGGTCCAGGACGTCTACTTCCGGGCCGGGCACGTCTACGCCCGCGTGGAGGCCGTGCCGGAGTTCGGGCCGGACCGCACCACCGCCCGCGTCCTCTTCCGGATCGACGAGGGCCCGCTCGTCCGGGTCGCCGGCGTGGTGGTGGAGGGCAACAAGCGCACGCGCACCGCGCTCATCGAGCGGGTGGTGGGGATGCGGGCGGGGCAGGTCTTCGACCCGGCCGCCGCCGCCGCCGCCCAGACCGACCTCCTCCGCCTGGGCGTGTTCCGCGCCGCCTCGGTCCACCTCGCCGACCCGGACGTCCCGGCCGAGTCGAAGACGGTGGTGGTCCAGGTGGAGGAGCGGCCCTGGCAGACCGTGACGGCCAGCGCCGGCCTCTCCATCGCGGAGGGGCCGCGGGCCGGGGCCGAGTACAGCCTGCCCAACCTCTTCGGGAACGCGCTCGAGTTCACGCTGCGCGCCCGGGCCAACTACCCGCTCGCCATCTTCCGCCCCGACCTGGCGGTGATCCCGCCCGGGGAACGGCTGGAGTGGCTGGGCGAGCTCGGGTTCCGCCAGCCCCGGGCCTTCGACCTGAGCGCGGTGTCCCTGCGCGCCGACCTCGTCGGCCAGCACAAGATCCAGGCCTCCTACGAGCTCCTGCGCGGGGCCCTCATCCTCGGCGCCGACCTCGTCCGCCTGGGGCGCTTCTCCGCCTCCCTCACCGGGCAGATCGAGGTGGACGAGGTCACGAGCCGCACCGCGTATCCCATCATCGACGCGACCAACCCGCAGGAGGCCCGGCAGGTGTTCCCGCAAGGGCTCACCTGGCTCGGCTCCATCCAGCCGCGCGTCGCCTTCGACCTCCGGGACAACGCCGCCCGCCCCACGCTCGGCCTCTTCGCCGAGGTCACGGCGGACTTCTCCCACTCGCTGGGGACGGCCACCACGGTGATCCGCAGCGACACCTACATCAACCTCATCAAGCTCCAGGGCACGCTCTCCGGGTACGTCCCGATCTGGGACATGGTGCTCGCGGTGTCGGCCCAGGCCGGGCAGGTCTTCCCGCTCGACCAGCGGTCGGTGACGATCGCCCCCAAGCGCCTCTACCTCGGCGGCGCCACCACGATGCGCGGCTACGGCGAGAACGAGATGATCCCGCAGGACCAGCGCGACGCGGTGGCGGTGCAGACGGCCCGCTGCGCCAGCGTGCTCTCCGGGCTGGGCTGCTCCCCCCAGCTCCAGCTGCTCGTGGCGCGGGGGATCATGCTCCCCAGCCAGGGCGCGCAGTTCTCGGTCCTCTTCAAGGCCGAGCTGCGCGTGCCGCTGTCCCGGGCCACCGAGCTGGGCTTCTTCGCCGACTTCGGCAACCTCTGGTTCGACCCGGCGCTCGCGGACCTCCGTCAGATCCGCACCAACCTCGGCATCGGGTTCCGGATCATCACGCCCGTGGGGCCGGCCGCCTTCGACGTGGGCTTCAACCTGAACCCGGAGTACCGGATCAACGAGCCGGTGTTCGCGCCGCACTTCGCGGTCGGATTCTTCTAGGCGGGCGGGCCCGGTCAGCGCGGGAAGGCCGCCATCACCTCGTGGAAGTCGCCGAAGGCGCGGTGCGGGAGGCCCCGCTCCCGGCAGTGGTCCACGAGGCGGCGCGTGGCGAAGACGAAGTCGGCGGCGTCCGCGGCGCAGCGGTCGGCGGTGCCGTCGCCACACACCACCACCCGGTGGCCTGCGGCCTGGAGCTCCCGGACCACGCTCCCCTTGCAGAAGCCGCACCGGCCGCAGCCGTCCTCCCGGGCCGGCCGGTGGAAGTCGAGGGACATCCCGGCCGGGGAGCAGCGGGCCCGGTTGGAGCGCAGGTCGACGTGCGCGCGCAGCGGGGCCGGCAGGCGCTCCAGCACCGGCTCGATGTAGACGTCGAGCCCGGCCGAGCAGACGAGGAACGGGCGCCGGGCCGCGGCGCAGGCCGACACGAACTCCACGAACCCTGCCCGGAACACGGCCCGCTCCCGGGCGAAGGCCGCGATCTCGTCGGCGCTGGCCGTGATGGGCTCGAAGATGCGCCGCAGGAGCTCGCCGAAGGGGAAGGCGCCCCGCCGGTAGTCGTCCTCCGCCGCGAGCCAGGTCTCCCGGCCGGCGAAGCGCTGGGAGACGAGGTCGCCGAGGTCCTCGGTGAGGGCCGTGCCGTCGAAGTCGCAGAGGACGGCCCAGCCCTCACGCACCGTGCGACCCCGTCCCGAACCGGTCGTGCAGGAGCCCCCAGCGCACCCCGCGGTCGCTCACCGTGAGCGCGTCGAAACCGCCCAGGTCGAGGGCCGCCGCCACCAGGACCGCCCCGGCGACGATGACGTCGGCCCGCTTCGGCTCCATCCCGGGGAGGCGCGCACGCTCCGCGGTCGTGAGGGCGGAGAGGCGCGCGAGGAGGTCCCGGAGGGCGCCCCGCGCGAGCTCCGCGCCGTGCACCCGGAGCGCGTCGTAGGCGGGGAGGGCCTGGGCCACCGCCGCCAGCGTGGTCACCGTGCCGGCCACGGCCACGAGGCGCGCCCCGTCGAGGGCGCCGGAGCCCCGGATCTCGGCGATCTCGCCGAGCGCCTCCCGCGCCGCGTGCTC
>DAOMFN010000036.1:0-9543 GCA_035429785.1 Anaeromyxobacteraceae bacterium | reverse complement strand
GTTCGCCGGTGCCAGCCGTCCGGGCGCTCCAGGTGTCCTTCAGGGTCATCGTCCGGTTGAAGACGGGAGCGCCGTGGCGCGAATCGACCGGGTCGACGAAGAAGTAGCCCGTCCGCAGGAACTGCCACCAGGTGCCGGGGGCGGCCTCGCGCAGGGCCGGCTCGACGCGCGCGCCGGAGGCGACGGCGAGGGAGTCCGGGTTCAGCACGTCGAGGAAGTTCCCGGCCGCGTCGGGTTGCTCCACCGTGAAGAGCCGGTCGTACAGGCGGACCTCGGCGGGCACGGACCGGGCGGCGTGCACCCAGTGGACGGTCCCGATCCCCTTGCGGGAGCCGCCGTCGCGGGAGGAGCGGTCCACCGTGCACCGGATCGCCCCGACACGGCCGTCGGGGTCGCGCGTGGCCCCCTCGCAGCGGACCACGAAGGCCCCGGCCAGGCGCACCTCCCGCCCGGGCGCGAGCCGCTTCCAGTCGGCGGGCGGGTCGTCCCGGTAGTCGTCCCGGTCCACGAGGAGCCGTGCGCCGAACGGGACGGTCCGGGTGCCGCCGCGCCCCGGCTCGGCAGGCCACCAGGGCAGCTCCAGCTCCTCGTCCGGGCCGTTCCAGTTCACGATCTCGAGCGGGACGGGGTCGAGGACGGCCAGGGCCCGGGGCGCCCGCCGCTCCAGGTCCCCGCGGATGCAGTACTCGAGCTTTCCGATGTCGACGATGCTGTTGTTCTTCGCCACCCCGATGAGGTCGGCGAAGTCGCGCAGCGCCTCGGGCGTCACGCCGCGCCGCCGCATCCCGGCGATGGTCGGCATCCGGGGGTCGTCCCAGCCGGAGACCCGCTTCTCGTTCACGAGCTGCAGGAGCTTCCGCTTCGACATCACCGTGTAGCCGAGGGCGAGGCGCGCGAACTCGTACTGGCGGGGGCGGGGGTCCCAGGGCCCGGTGTGGTCGAGCACCCAGTCGTACAGCTCCCGGTTGGACTCGAACTCGAGCGTGCAGATGGAGTGGGTCACCCCCTCGAAGGCGTCCTCGAGCGGGTGGGCGAAGTCGTACATGGGGTAGATGCACCAGGCGTCGCCGGTCCGGTGGTGGTGGGCGTGACGGATCCGGTAGAGGAGCGGATCCCGCATGATCACGTTGGGATGCGCCATGTCGATGCGCGCCCGGAGGACCGCCGAGCCGTCGGGGAACTCGCCCCTGCGCATCCGGCGCAGGAGGTCGAGGTTTTCCCCGACTGGCCGGTCGCGGAACGGGCTCGCCACCCCGGGCCGCTCGAAGCTCCCCCGCTGCTCCCGGATGGCCTCCTGCGGCTGGGTGTCCACGTAGGCGTTGCCGTCCCGGACGAGCCGCTCGGCGCACCCGTACATGCGCTCGAAGTAGTCGGAGGCGAAGAAGAGGTTCTCCCCCCAGTCCCCCCCCAGCCAGCGCACGTCGTTCTCGATCGACTCGACGTACTCGGTGTCCTCGGTGGTGGGGTTCGTGTCGTCGAAGCGGAGGTGCGCCCGTCCGCCGAACCGGGCCGCCAGCCCGAAGTTGAGGAGGATCGACTTGGAGTGGCCGACGTGGAGGAAGCCGTTCGGCTCCGGGGGGAAGCGGGTGACGACGGGGGGGCGCACGCGCCCCGACGCGAGGTCGGCCTCGATGATGTCGGTGAGGAAGTTCCCGGGGCGAGCCGATTCTGCCATCAGGGGCGTGTACCGCAGCCCGGAACGGCTCGCAACTGCGCGGAAGGAGGGTATCCTTCGCCTCCATGGAGGCCTTCCTCGACGGCTCGAGCCCGCTCCACTGGCTCGTCGTTCTCGTGCTCTTCGTGTCCGGCGCGCTCACGACCTGGATGGGTGTGCGCGACGGGTTCGTGCGCGGCGTCGTCCGCACGAACTCGGGGCCGCTCACCGGCGGCAAGGCCCGTGCGGCCGGGGTCCTCTACGTCGCCTTCGGCCTCGCCGGCGTCGTCGGAGCCGTGATCTTCGTGCTCCGGGCGCGCTGATCGCCCACCGGGCCGGGCGTGGTGGCGGGGGTTGCGCCGCTCCCCCCGTGCGCAGGCGATCTGGAGGGCCACGCTCCGGTGGAAGGCCTCGATCATGGGGGCGAAGCGCAGGGGGTCCCCCTCCAGGTCGGCGAGCGCGAGGGCGACCGCCTCGAGCGTGGAGAGGTGCACGGCTCCCGGCTCGGCGCGCAACCCCTGGTACCCGCTCGGGCGGCCGGCGTCGACCGACAGCCGGGGAAGCGCCGCGAGGGTGGGGCTCGTGCGCAGCATCTTCTCCGCCTGGTGCCAGGTCCCGTCCACGGCGAAGACGACGGGCGGGGGCCGCTCCCGGAGGCTCGCGGCCGGGATGGCCCCGTCGCCGGGCCAGAGCAGGCAGGCGCCGGGCTCGGCGGCCAGCTCGCGGACGCGCGGGTTCCCCTCGAAGGACACCCCCCGGTGGAGCTCGGCGTCCCGGAGCGAGATCCGGGTGAGCCATGCCGAGCAGATGGCCAGGCGGGCCTCCCGGGGGTGCTGGAGCAGCACCACCCGGGTCCGGGTGGAGACCGGGGCGAGCCCCTGACAGACGCAGAAGCCCCCGGGCCGGCGGCATCTCGGGCAGCGGGAGCGCACGCGGCAGGACTACCCGGTCGTCCCCCGGGAGGCAAGGAGCCCCGATCCGGCGGTTGCGGATCGCGTCGCAGGTGCGTAAACCATTGGTCTCGCCGGAATCCTGAACCATTCGCAGCACCCGAGGGAGGAGATCGCATGATCGGAGAGCAGGAGACCACGCCGCAGCCCGGGATGATCGAGACCGCCGTCGCCAAGCTGGAGGAGGTGCGGGCGGAGGTGGAGAAGGACGTGAAGGCCGCGGCGGCGGAGGTGCAGGCCGACGTGAAGCGGGTCCGGGCGAAGGCGAAGAAGTTCGTCGCGCAGGCGAAGAAGAAGGCCGAGGCCGCGAGGAAGAAGGCCCGCCAGCAGCTCAAGAAGGACGTCCGCGCCGCGAAGGCCGCCGGGAAGCGCGTCGGCGCCCAGGTGAAGAAGGACGTGAAGGCCGTGAAGGCGGCGGCGAAGAAGCTGACGAGGAAGCCGGCGAGGAAGCCCGCGAAGAAGGCGGTCAAGAAGCCGGCGAAGAAGGCCGCGAAGAGGAAGTAGCCGGCCCGAACGCCGCAGCGCCCCGGGGCGCCCCCGTCGCGGTGGTCGGCGCGCCGGGCGGCGCCCCCTCGCCTTCCCGGGGTGGGGTGGGCACCGGATCCGCCGGCTCGCGGTTCCCGTGGACGGGTCGCCCGAGTTCTGATTTCCTCCGGGGTCATGCCCACCCCCGCCTTCCACTACCAGGACCCGTTCCCGCTCGCGAAGGACCAGACCCGCTACCGCCTCGTCACGAAGGAGGGGGTCTCCACGACCACCTTCGAAGGCAAGGAGATCCTCAAGGTCGACTCGTCGGCCCTCGAGGCGGTCTCCCGCGAGGCCATGCGCGAGCTCTCCTTCTTCCTGCGCCCCGACCACAACGAGCAGGTGGCGAAGATCCTCGCCGACCCGGAGGCCTCGCCGAACGACAAGGGCGTGGCGCTCGCGTTCCTGCGCAACGCCGAGATCTCGGCCGAGGGGCAGCTGCCCATCTGCCAGGACACCGGCACCGCCACCATCGTCGGGAAGAAGGGCCAGCAGGTCTGGACCGGCGTGAAGGACGAGGAGTGGATCTCGAAGGGGGTCTACCGGACCTACACCGAGGAGAACCTCCGCTACTCGCAGACCGCGGCGCTCAACATGTACGACGAGGTCAACACCGGGACCAACCTCCCGGCCCAGATCGACCTCTACGCGACCGAGGGCGCCGAGTACAAGTTCCTCTTCGTCGCCAAGGGCGGCGGCTCCGCCAACAAGACGATGCTCTGGCAGGAGACGAAGGCGCTCCTCACGCCCGAGAAGCTCGAGAAGTTCCTCGTCGACAAGATGAAGTACCTGGGCACGGCCGCCTGCCCGCCGTACCACATCGCGGTCGTCGTCGGAGGCACCTCCGCCGAGCAGAACCTCAAGACGGTGAAGCTCGCCTCGACGAAGTACTACGACGGGCTGCCCACCGAGGGGAACGCGCACGGCCAGGCGTTCCGCGACGTCGAGCTCGAGAAGCGGCTGCTCGCCGCGGCGCAGAAGCTCGGCATCGGCGCCCAGTTCGGCGGGAAGTACTTCGCCCACGACGTCCGGGTGGTCCGGCTCCCGCGCCACGGCGCCTCCTGCCCGGTGGGCATGGGCGTCTCCTGCTCCGCCGACCGCAACGCCAAGGCGAAGATCACGAAGGACGGCGTCTTCGTGGAGGATCTCGACCACAGCCCGGGCCGGCTCATCCCCGAGCAGTACAAGGGCAAGCACGGCCACGGCGTGAAGATCGACCTCAACCGGCCCATGAAGGAGATCGTGGCCGAGCTGTCGAAGCACGAGGTCTCGACGCCGCTGCTCCTCACCGGCACGCTGGTCGTGGCCCGCGACATCGCCCACGCCAAGTTCAAGGAGCTCATCGACGCCGGCAAGGGCGTCCCCGACTACTTGAAGAACCACCCGGTCTACTACGCCGGCCCCGCCAAGACACCCAAGGGCAAGCCGTCCGGCTCCTTCGGCCCCACCACAGCCGGGCGCATGGACTCCTACGTCGACCTGCTCCAGTCGCACGGGGCGTCGCTCGTCATGATCGCGAAGGGGAACCGGAGCCAGCAGGTGACCGACGCCTGCAAGAAGCACGGCGGGTTCTACCTGGGCTCGATCGGCGGCCCGGCGGCGGTGCTCGCCGAGGAGAACATCAAGAAGGTGGAGTGCATCGACTTCCCCGAGCTGGGGATGGAGGCGGTCTGGAAGATCGACGTCGTCGACTTCCCCGCCTTCGTGCTCGTGGACGACAAGGGGAACGACTTCTTCAAGAAGCTCGGGATCTGAGGGCCCGGCGGGGCTCGTGTATACTGTCCGGCCCTCCACCCGGAGACGCCGGACACCATGACCGAGCCCCGCACGCTGCTCCAGAAGATCTGGGAATCCCACGTCGTCGCGCAGGAGGAGGGCGCCCCCGCCGTCCTCTACGTCGACCGGCACCTCGTCCACGAGGTGACCTCGCCCCAGGCCTTCACCGGCCTGCGGGCGCGCGGGCTCCGGGTCCGCCGCCCCGACCTCACCACCGCCACCGCCGACCACTCCATCCCCACCCGGGGCCCGGTGGTGGACGCGCAGGCGGCGGCGCAGCTCGCCCAGCTCGAGCAGAACTGCCGCGAGTTCGGCGTGCCCCTCTTCGGCCGGGGCGATCCGCGCCAGGGCGTGGTGCACGTCATGGGGCCGGAGCAGGGGCTCACGCAGCCCGGCATGACCATCGTCTGCGGCGACAGCCACACCGCCACCCACGGGGCGTTCGGCGCGCTCGCCTTCGGCATCGGCACGAGCGAGGTCGAGCACGTCCTCGCCACGCAGTGCCTGCTGCAGCACCGGCCCCGCAACTTCGAGGTCCGCGTGGACGGCAGGCTCCCGGACGGCGTCTCCGCGAAGGACGTCATCCTGGCCCTCATCGCCCGCATCGGCGTGGGCGGCGGCACCGGCCACGTCTTCGAGTTCAACGGCAGCGGCATGCGCGCCCTCGACATGGAGGAGCGCATGACGGTCTGCAACATGGCCATCGAGGGCGGGGCCCGCGCCGGGCTCGTGTCGCCGGACGACGTGACCTTCCAGTACCTCGCGGGCAAGCCGGCGGCGCCGAAGGGCGAGGCGTGGGACCGGGCGCTCGCGCGCTGGCGGGCCCTCCCCAGCGACCCGGGCGCGCGGTTCGACCGGAGCGTCACGCTCGACGCCTCGGCGCTCGAGCCCATGATCACCTACGGCACCAACCCGGGCATGGGCATCCCCGTCGGCGGGCGCGTCCCGCACCCGTCGTCGCTCGCCGACCCCCACCAGCGCGCCGCGCTCGAGAAGGCGCTCGGGTACATGGGGCTCTCGCCCGGCCAGGCCATCGCCGGGCAGCCGGTGCAGGTGGTCTTCATCGGCAGCTGCACGAACGGCCGCATCTCCGACCTGCGCGCCGCCGCCTCGGTGATGCGCGGGAGGAAGGTGGCACCGGGCATGCGGGTGCTCGTCGTCCCGGGGTCCGGGCTCGTGAAGGCGCAGGCCGAGGCCGAGGGGCTCCACCGGGTGTTCGAGGAGGCCGGCGCGGAGTGGCGCAACCCGGGCTGCTCGATGTGCATCGCCATGAACGGCGACCAGCTCCAGCCGGGCGAGTACGCCGTCTCCACCTCCAACCGCAACTTCGAGGGGCGGCAGGGCAAGGGGGGGCGCACGCTGCTCGCCTCGCCGCTCACCGCCGCCGCGGCCGCCGTGACCGGGAAGGTCACCGATCCCCGCACGCTCGCCCGCTCCTAGAGGAGGACGGCCATGGCCCAGTTCATCACGCTCACCTCCCGCGTCGTCGTCGTCCCGCAGAACGACATCGACACCGACCAGATCATCCCGGCCCGGTTCCTCAAGACCACCGACAAGGCCGGCCTGGGCGCGAGCCTCTTCGCCGACTGGCGCTACGGCCCGGACGGGAAGCCCCGGCCGGAGTTCCCCTTGAACGCCCCGCGGGCGGGAGGGGCGCAGGTGCTGCTCGCCGGCGACAACTTCGGCTGCGGCAGCTCGCGCGAGCACGCGCCCTGGGCCCTCACCGGCTTCGGCTTCCGCGCCATCGTCTCCACCTCGTTCGCCGACATCTTCCGGAACAACGCGCTGAAGAACGGGCTCCTCCCGGTGGCGGTCGACGCGGGGGCGCACGCATCGCTGCTCGCCCAGCTCGCGGCCCGGCCCGAGGCCGAGGTCACGGTGGACCTCGCCGCCCAGGTGCTCGTGCTGCCCGACGGCGTCCGGGTGGGGTTCCCGATCGACCCCTTCTCCCGCACCTGCCTGCTCGAGGGTGTGGACGAGCTCGGCTACATCCTCCGCTTCGAGCCCGCCATCGAGGCCCACGAGCGGAAGGCGCGGGAGTCCGCGTGATCCAGGTCTACGACACGACGCTGCGGGACGGCACCCAGCGCGAGGGCATCTCCCTCTCCTGCGACGACAAGATCGCGGTGGCCACCCGGCTCGACGAGCTCGGCGTGGCCTTCATCGAGGGGGGCTGGCCCGGCTCCAACCCCAAGGACGCCGAGTTCTTCGCCCGGGCCCGCGACCTGCCCTGGAGGACGGCGCGCATCGCCGCCTTCGGCTCCACCTGCCGCGTGGGCGGCGGTCCGGAGGACGACGCCAACATCCGGGCGCTCGTGGACTCGGGTGCGCCGGTGTGCACCGTCGTCGGCAAGACCTGGACCCTGCACGTCACCGACGTGCTGCGCACCACGCTGGAGGAGAACCTCCGCATCGTCGAGCAGAGCCTCGCCTACCTGGCCGCCCAGGGACGCCGGGTGGTCTACGACGCCGAGCACTTCTTCGACGGATACCGGGCCGACCCGGCCTACGCGCTCGCCACCCTCCAGGCCGCGGCGCGGGGAGGGGCGGAGACCCTCGTCCTCTGCGACACGAACGGCGGGTCGCTGCCGTGGCAGATCGCCGAGGTGGTCCGGAGGGTGCGGGCCGCAGTCGACCGGCCGCTCGGGATCCACGCGCACAACGACAGCGAGACCGCGGTGGCCAACTCGCTCGCCGCGGTGCACGAGGGCGCGGTTCAGGTCCAGGGCACCGTGAACGGGTACGGCGAGCGCTGCGGCAACGCCAACCTGTGCTCGGTGATCCCCGCGATCGAGCTCAAGCTCGGGCTCCCCTGCCTGCCGCAGGGTCGCCTGCACACCCTCACCGAGGTGGCGCGGTACGTGGCCGAGGTGACGAACCAGGCGCCCAACGACCACCAGCCCTACGTGGGCAAGTCGGCCTTCGCCCACAAGGGCGGGATCCACGTGGCCGCCATGCGGCGCAACGAGTCCACCTACCAGCACCTCGACCCGGCGCTCGTCGGGAACCGGATGCGGGTCGTGGTGAGCGAGCTCTCCGGGCGCGGCAACCTGCTCTCCAAGGCCGAGGAGATGGGCATCGTCGGCGGCGACGTCGGCGGCGTGCTCGGCGAGATCAAGGAGCTGGAGTCGAAGGGCTTCTCCTTCGAGGCCGCCGAGGCCTCGGTGGCCGTGCTCATGAAGCGGCAGGAGCCCGGCTACCGCCCGCCTTTCGAGCTCGTGGACTTCCTCGTCAACGTCGAGCACCGCACCGGGCGCGGCATCTTCGCCGAGGCGATGGTGAAGGTCCGCGTGGACGGCGAGGTGCTCCACACCGCCGCCGAGGGGGACGGCCCCGTCGACGCGCTCGACGCGGCGCTCCGCAAGGCGCTCCGCCCCCGCTACCCGCGGGTGGGGGAGATGAAGCTCACCGACTACAAGGTCCGCATCCTGGACAGCGAGCGGGGCACCGGGGCCGTGACCCGGGTCCTCATCGACACGCACATGGGCGACCGGCGCTGGAGCACGGTCGGCGCCTCCACCAACATCATCGAGGCCAGCTGGCGCGCGCTCAGCGACTCGGTGGAATACGGCCTCACCGTCGCGGCCTGACGGGAGGAGAGGGAGACGGCATGCAGGCGACGATCGTGGTCCTGCCCGGAGACGGGATCGGTCCGGAGGTCACCCGGGAGGCCCTGCGGGTCCTCGAGGCGGTGGCGCGGGCCGGGGGGCACACCTTCCGCTTCGAGGAGCGGCTCATGGGGGGCTGCTCCATCGACGCCCACGGGGTGGCGCTCACCCCGGAGGTGCTGCGGGACTGCCAGGCGGCGAACGCCGTGCTCCTCGGCGCGGTGGGCGGGCCGAAGTGGGACGACCCGAAGTCGAAGGTGCGCCCGGAGCAGGGGCTGCTCGCGCTGCGCAAGGGGCTCGGGGTCTTCGCGAACCTCCGCCCGGTCCGGGTCCACCCGGCACTGGTGGACGCCTCGCCCCTCAAGGCCGACCGGCTGGCCGGCGTCGACATCCTCGTCATCCGCGAGCTGACCGGCGGCCTCTACTTCGGCGAGCCCAAGGGGCGCCACGTGAAGGACGGGCACGAGCACGCCGTCGACACCCTCGACTACGCCGACTTCGAGGTGCGGCGGGTGACCGAGCTCGCCTTCCGGCTCGCGAAGGGGCGGCGCCGCAAGGTGACGTCGGTCGACAAGGCCAACGTGCTCGAGTCGTCGCGCCTGTGGCGGCAGGTGGCGACGGCCGTGGGCGCAGAGCACGGGGACGTGGCGCTCGACCACATGCTCGTGGACACGGCGGCCATGCGGCTCGTGCAGGCGCCGGCGTCCTTCGACGTGCTCGTCACCGAGAACATGTTCGGGGACATCCTCACCGACGAGGCGGCGGTGCTGGCCGGCTCGATGGGGATGCTGCCGTCTGCGTCGCTGGGGTCGGGGGGGCCGGGGCTCTACGAGCCCATCCACGGCTCGGCGCCCGACATCGCCGGGAAGGGCATCGCCAATCCGCTCGGGACCATCCTCTCGGCGGCGATGCTGCTGCGCCACTCGCTGGGGCTCGAGGCGGAGGCCGCCGCGCTGGAGCGGGCGGCCGACCGCCCCGTGACCGAGGGGGCGCGCACGGCGGACCCCGGCGGCCGGCTCTCCCCCCGGCC
>DAOMFN010000035.1:0-9575 GCA_035429785.1 Anaeromyxobacteraceae bacterium | reverse complement strand
GGGTTCGGCGCACCGCCCGCCCCGCCCGACCCGCTCAAGATCGGCGGCATGCTGTACCTCCGGCTCGACACCCAGTGGCAGCAGGGGCAGCCGGTCTCCGACTGGGTGCTCACCTCGCCCAACCTCATCGACCTCTGGGTGGACGTGCGCCCCAACGACCGCGTGCGCGGCTTCGTGCTGGGGCGCGCCCAGGTGAACCCGCTCGTGCCGGAGACGGTCCAGGCGAGCGCGCTCGGCGCGGTGGTGGGGACGCAGGTGGTCCTCGACCAGGCCTGGATCCGGTTCGACGTCGAGCGCGTGGTCTTCGTGGCGGCCGGCAAGCAGCAGGTGACCTGGGGGAACGCCCGGTTCTGGAACCCCACCGACTTCCTCCACTTCCGCAAGCGCGACCCGCTGTCGGTCTTCGACCAGCGGCAGGGCGAGTGGATGCTGAAGCTCCACGTGCCCTGGGAGAAGGAGGGGTGGAACTTCTACGGCTTCCTGCTCCTCAGCGGGAACGAGGTGGTGGACCGGATCGGCAAGGTGGGCGGCGCGCTCCGGGCCGAGGTCGTGCTGGGCTCGCTCGAGGTCGCCGGCGAGGTCGTGGCCCGGTCGGGAACGCTTCCGCGGCTCGGCCTCGAGGCCTCCTGGGCAGTGTGGGAGATCGACTTCTACGGCAACGCCTCCCTCGGGAGGGGCACGCCGAACGGGCTGCCCCAGTGGACCATGACCGCGCCGCCGGACTGGCAGGCGGTCCCGCCGAACCCAGGGACCTACGAGGCCTACGAGCCCGGCTTCGCTCCCCAGGTGTCGGCCGGGGCCTCGTGGACCTGGAAGTACGACGACCTCCACACCCTCACCATCGGGGCGGAGTACTTCTACAACTCGCTCGGCTACTCCGACCCGGCCATCTACCCCTGGCTCATCGTGAACGGGCAGTACGACCCCTTCTACGTCGGGCGGAACCAGCTCGGCCTCTACGTGCTCCTGCCACGCCCCTTCAGGTGGTACGACACGACGTTCATCTTCTCCACGCTCGCGAACCTCACCGACCGGACCTTCATCAGCCGGGTGGACTACTCGGTGCTGCTCCTCACCTACCTCCGGCTGGAGGCCTACGCGGCGGTCCACTACGGCGTCACGGGAGGGGCGTTCCGGTTCGCCATCGACGTTCCGGCCTTCCCGCCGTATCTTCCGGAGCCGGTGAGCATCCAGCCGCCCGTGGCCGACTTCGGCCTCGCCCTGCGGCTCAGCCTGTAGGCCGTTCCCCTGGAGGTCCCCATGGCCGAGTTCAAGATCCAGAAGAAGACCCGCCTCGGGTTCGACGAGGCGATCGCGAAGGTCACCGATGCGCTCAAGGCCGAGGGGTTCGGGGTGCTCACCCAGGTCGACGTGCAGGCCACGCTGAAGGAGAAGATCGGCGCGGACTTCCGGCGCTACCGCATCCTCGGCGCCTGCAACCCGAAGCTCGCCTACCGTGCGCTCTCCACGGAGCTGGAGGTCGGCGTGATGATGCCCTGCAACGTCATCGTCTACGAGGGAGACGACGGCAAGGCGGTCGTCACCGCCATCGACCCGATGGCGACCATCGCCTCCACCCACACGGGCCTGAACGTCATCGCCGGCGAGGTGAAGTTCGGGCTGCAGCGCGCGCTGGCGGCGCTGTAACGGCGCGCCCGCCCATGCCCAGCCCCCGCAGGCCGCGCGCACGCGACACCCTCGTCGGCACCCGCGTCGAGGTGAAGCGCGGGTTCCTCTGGCTCCGGAGGGGCGTCGGCACCGTCCGCTCCACGTACACGAAGGCCGGGCGCGAGTTCGCCACCGTGGAGCTCGACGGCAGCGGCGAGGTGGTGCTGCGTCTCGTGAAGACGCTGCGGCCGGCCGGCAGCTAACCCAGCGCGGCGACCCGCTGCGCGATCTCCCGTCGCCGTCCCTCGTCGAGCGGAAGCTGCCCGACGCGCGCGAGGACCTCCGCGGCCGTCACGATCCGGTGGCGGAGGAGCCCTCCGACGAAGGCCAGGTCCTTCTCGCGCCCCGCCGCGAGCTTGGAGGCAGCCAGGTCGCAGGGATCGAGGCAATGTCCGATGGAGTCACCCGTACCCTGGCCCTGGACCGGGACGAGCCGATCCCTCCAGCCCGCGGGCAAGAGCGCCGTGGAGGGGCCGACTCCGTGGGCGTAGTAGCGAAACGTCTCGTGGAACGGGGACAGCTCCCCGATCGCGCCATCGATCACGTCGGCCAGATGGGGCCGGTGGAGGGGATAGATGTCGGCCTCCATCGTCTGGGCCAGGTCGTCCGGCGGGTTCGGCACCGAGCCGAGGAGCGCTGCAGCGCCGATGACCACGATCTCCCGGTCGCCCGAGATGGCGGCCGCGGCCCGGATGACGTGCTCGAGGTGCTCACGTCGCATGGTCGGCGGCCCAGGACTTCAGGAAAGCGTGCCGCTCCTTGGCGGAGAGGATTCCGGTGAATGGCGAGCACTGGCGCAACGTCGCCGCCCGCTCCGAATCCTCGACCGCGGTGGCGAGGAGCGGCTCGAGCCCCTGGTCCAGGAGCCGCTCCCACTCCGCGAGGTACGGGTCGGCGCGGCTGCGATCGTCCGGGTCGCGCCATCGCCGGAGCGTCAGGCGCACCCGCTCCAGGAGCGCCGGATCCCGGCGGATTCTGGCCGCGACGAGCCGGTGCAGCTCCAGGCTGCGCGCGTCGATCTCCTGGTGGGTCCTCATGGCCGCTCCCGGATGCTCACGAGAGCAATCCTAGCGGAGCTTCCCGGGCGACGGGAAGGGACGGCGACGGCTGCGTCGCAACCGCCGTGCCGGCTTCATGTCCCGGGGACCCGCCTCGCGTGGAGGCGGGTGTTCGACCCCAGGAGGAGGCGCCTGCGGAAGAGCCGGTTGAAGGGCTTCTCCGAGGTCTCGTCCGAGCGGCTGTAGGTGTAGCAGGAGACGATCTCGAACCCGTGGGCTTCCACGAACCTCCGGAGCACCGGGATGGGCGGCTCGAAGAGGTGGTCCGGCGTCTTCGACGCGCGGTGCCAGTCGCTCCGGCGCAGCCCCAGCCTCTTCAGGAGGTGCTTCGCGCGATGCTCGAGCGACCGGACGTGCGGGATGGCGATGACGAGCAGCCCCTCGTCGGCGAGCAGCTCGTGCGCCTTCCGGAGCCAGGCCGACGGGTCGGGCACGTGCTCGAGGACGTGGCTCATCTGGATGCAGGAGAAGCGATCCCCGGTCCGGAGGTTCTCGAAGGGCTCGCCGAAGACCGGGAAGCCGAGCTCCCGCTCCACGTGGACGCGCATCTTCTCCGAGATCTCGACGCCCGCGACCTTCGGCCAGAGCGGGCTCGCCACGCGGAGGAAGAGCCCCATGCAGGAGCCCACGTCGAGGAGCGCCGTGCGCCGTGGATCGAGCGCCGCCATCTCCCGGGCCACCGGCGCGAGGCCGTCCATCCACCGGCGGACCTGCTCCTCCGACGCCCCGGTCACGGCCTCGATGGAGACGTAGTCGCCGTAGGCGGTCTCGACGAAGGCCTGGTCGTAGCGCGGCCGGGGAGACTGGTAGATGAGGCCGCAGCCGAGGCACTCCACGTAGGTGAACCGGAGCTGCCAGCCGAAGCGCTCGTAGTGGCGTCGCTCCGTGGACCCGCAGAACGGGCACGGGACCTCCTCCCAAGCCTGCGGCTCGTAGGCCGCCGTCTCCCGGGTCGCCATCCGGCAATCATAGCCCGGCGCACCGGGGGGACGGCCAGCGCGGTGGCCGCCGGATCGAGTTGCTGGGCGTGAAGGACGAAGGCGGCCCGAAAAGGAGCGGCCGGCCCCTTTCGAGGCCGGCCGAATGGTTCGCCACGTTTCGTGCTCGTCGGAACGGGTCCGCGAGCCCGCTCTTGCGCGGCGCAAGCGCCGCGCCGTTTCAGAACACGAACTGCTCGCCCTGCGCGCGGAGCGCCGTGATCGCCGCGAGGTTCACGATCGACTGCACGCTCGTCCCCATCTGCAGCACGTTCACCGGCTTGTCCATGCCGAGCAGCACGGGCCCGATGACCTCCGCGCCGCCCATGGCCTCGAGCAGCTGGTAGGAGATGTTGGCCGAGTCGAGGTTGGGGAAGACGAAGACGTTCGCGTCCTCCTTCAGCGTGGAGAAGGGGAACTCGGGCACGCGGATCTCGGTGTCGGTGGCGATGTCCACCTGGATCTCGCCGTCCACCTCGAGGTCGGGGCGCATCTCGCGGACGATCTCGGTGGCCCTGCGGACCTTGGCCGGGCTCTCCCCCTTGGCGGCGCCGAACGAGGAGTAGGAGAGCATGGCCACCCGCGGGACGACGTCGAAGTAGCGGGCCAGGTCGGCGGTGGCGACCGCGATCTCGGCCAGCGCCTGCGGATCCGGGTCGATGTTCACCGTGGTGTCGGCGAAGAACTTGAAGTCGTCCTTCGTGACCACGATGTAGACGCCGGCGGCGCGGCGCCCCTTGCGCGTGCCGATGACCTCCAGCGGGGCGCGGATGCCGTCCGGGTAGCCCACGGTGAGGCCGGTGACCATGCCGTCGGCGTCGCCCCGCTCCACCATCGTCGAGGCGAAGTAGTTGCGGGTGCGCATCCGGCGGCGCGCCTCGGCGAAGGTCATGCCCTTGCGCGCGCGGAGCTCCCAGAGGCGGGCCACGTAGCGGTCGTAGTCCGGGCTCTGGTCGGGGTTGACGATGGCCACGCCCTCGAGGCCGTCGAGCCGCCGCTCCTCGATGGAGGCGCGGATCTTGTCCACCGGCCCGAGCAGGATGGGCTCGGCGAGCCCCTCCTCGCGGAGGATCTGGGCGGCGTTCAGGACCTTCTCGGCGTCCCCCTCGGGGAAGACGATGCGGGCCAGCTTGCTGCGGGCCTTCCCGTGCACGAGGCTCATCACGCCGTGCACCCGGCTCTGGCGCTTCTTGAGCCGCTCGCGGTAGTCGGAGAGGTCGAGCTTGGCGCGGGCGACGCCGCTCGCGATGGCGGCCTCGGCCACGGCCGGCGCGACCCACAGGAGCACGCGCGGGTCGAGGGGCTTCGGGATGATGTAGTCGCGGCCGAAGGTGAAGCGCTCGCCGCCGTACCCGCGGGAGACCGACTCGGGCACGTCCTCCTTGGCGAGCTGGGCCAGCGCCCGGGCCGCCGCCATCTTCATCTCCTCGGTGATGGCCTTGGCACGCACGTCGAGTGCGCCGCGGAAGATGTAGGGGAAGCCGAGGACGTTGTTCACCTGGTTCGGGTAGTCGCAGCGGCCGGTGGCCATGATGACGTCGGCGCGGGCCGCCTTGGCGTCGGGGTAGCTGATCTCCGGGTCCGGGTTGGCGAGCGCGAAGACGATGGGGTCGGTCGCCATCGACCGGACCATGTCCTGCGACATGAGCCCCTTGGCCGAGCAGCCCAGGAAGACGTCGGCGCCGACCAGCGCCTCCTCGAGGGTGCGGGCCTTGGTGTCGGAGATGAACTCCGCCTTGTACTCGTTCATGCCCTCGGTGCGTCCCTTGTAGACGACGCCCTTGGTGTCGACGAGGATGACGTTCTCCTTCTTCACGCCCAGCGCCAGGTAGAACTTGGTGCAGGCGATGGCCGAGGCGCCGGCGCCCGAGACGACCACCTTGAGCTTGTCGAGCTTCTTGCCGGCCAGCTCGGCGGCGTTCAGCAGGGCCGCGCCGGAGATGATGGCGGTGCCGTGCTGGTCGTCGTGGAAGACCGGGATGTTCATCTCCCGCTTGAGCCGCTCCTCGATGACGAAGCACTCGGGAGCCTTGATGTCCTCGAGGTTGATCCCGCCGAAGGTGGGCTCGAGCGCCTTCACCACGGTGCAGAACTTGTCGATCTCCTTCGCCTCGACCTCGATGTCGAAGACGTCGATGTCGGCGAACTTCTTGAAGAGGACGCCCTTGCCCTCCATGACCGGCTTGCCGGCGAGCGCCCCGATGTCGCCGAGCCCGAGCACCGCCGTCCCGTTCGAGATCACGGCGATCAGGTTCCCGCGCGCAGTGTACGAGTATGCGAGATCCGCGTCCTTCTCGATCTCCAGGCAGGGCTCGGCGACGCCCGGGCTGTAGGCGAGCGAGAGGTCGCGCGCGGTGGCGCACGGCTTGGTCGGGATGACCTCGATCTTTCCGGGGCGTCCGGAGGAGTGGTAGGTGAGCGCCTCCTCCTTGCGAATCTTCTTCCCGGAGGTCACGGCGCCCTTCGAGGACGAGTCTGCGGCCATCGGTGCTCCCTTCGTTCAGGTCGGTGGAGCGAGCAAACAATCCGTTTTCGCGGGTCCTGTCAACGAAAGAAAATGACGCACCGCGAAACTGTCAACGATGTAAAAGTCGATTTTGCTCAGGGAGTCGCGGGCCGGACCGGGGTCGGAGCGACGTGGACGCCGTGGGCCGCGAGCACCTCGGCGAGCGCGCCCGCCACCGTCTCCACGATGTCGGTGCAGAACGAGAGCCGCTCCCGCGATCCGAAGTCGGCGAACTGGCCGGTGAGGTCGTTGCAGGCGAGCGTGGGGCTCGCGCGCCGGGCGACCCGCGCGCGCACCGCGGCGAGGTAGTCGGTCATCGCGGAGCGGAGCGCCGGGGTCACGGCCCCGGTGGGGTCGGGGTCGCCGAGCAGTTCCCCGAGCACGAGCTGCCCCGCCATCACCGCGCCGCAGAGCCCCTCGCCGGTGATGCCCCCCTTGCGGAGCGCCTGGTAGGGGCGGGTCGGGAGGGAGAAGGTGGCCGCCACCGCGATGCCGCAGGAGTGGTGCGGCACGACCTCGCCCAGGTAGAGGGTGCGCGCCTTCTCGCGGACGCGGGCGACGACGTCGGCGGTCGGGATCTCGTTCACGTGGCCCATCGCCGGGGCAGCATAACCCGGAGGCCCCCGATCTCCCGGGGCCCGGCGGCGAACCCTTGCTAGATTGTCGCGGTGATCCCGCCGCCCGAACCGAACGCCTCCCCCCGGGAGGACCGCCCGCTCCGCATCGCCATGGTCATCGACGCCTGGGACGAGGCCAACAACGGGGCCGTCGTCTCCACGCGCCGCTTCACCAGCATCCTCCGCGCCAGGGGGCACACCGTCGAGGTGCTCGCCACCGGCGAGCCGCAGCCGGGCAAGGTGCCGCTCAAGACCTGGTACATCCCCACGCCCGGCAACATCATGGAGAAGATGCGGCTCCCGTTCGCCTGGCCGGACCGCAAGATCCTCGAGACGGTGCTCTCCCGCCAGGACGTCGTCCACAACCAGTTCCCCTTCTGGCTGGGCATCAAGTCCATCGGCGTCGCCCACCGCGCCGGCGTGCCGGTGGTCTCCACCTTCCACGTCCAGGCCGAGCACCTGCTCCACAACGTGGGGCTGCGCAGCCCGACCCTCGTCGACTGGACCTACCAGTTCTTCCTCCGCACCACCTACGACCGCTCCGACGCGGTCCTCTGCCCGAGCGCCTTCGCCGAGCGGGAGCTGCGCCGCTACGGGCTCGAGGCACCCACCGAGGTCATCTCGAACGGCGTCCCCGACGAGTACCGGCCGCTGCCGCCGGAGGAGTGCGAGCGCTTCGAGGGGAAGTTCACCATCCTGTCCGTCGGCCGGCTCGCCAAGGAGAAGCGGCACGACCTGCTCATCGAGGCCATCCGCCAGTCGCGCCACGAGAAGCGCATCCAGCTCGTGGTGCTCGGCGACGGGCCGCGGAAGGCCCAGCTCCTCGAGCTCGGGAAGGTGCTCTCGAACCCCCCGGTGTTCCGCTGGCTGAAGCCCCACGAGCTCATCCGGTACTACGGCGGCGCCGACCTCTGCGTGCACGCCGCCGACGTCGAGGTGGAGTGCATGTCGGTGCTCGAGGCCATGGCCTGCGGCCTGCCCTGCATCATCGCGAGCTCGCCGCTCAGCGCCACGCCCCAGTTCGCCATCTCCGACGAGTTCCTCTTCCCGGCGGGCTCGCGCGAGGCGCTCACCGCCCGCATCGACCGCTGGATCGACGACCCGGAGGGGCTCGCCCGCGCGCGGGTGGCCTACCGCGAGGCCGCCCAGCGCTACCGGGTGGAGGTCTCGGCCGACCGGCTCGTGGCGCTCTACCGCAAGGTGATCGCCGCGCGGGCCGGCGTCAGGAGCTGAGGAACCCGGAGAGCCGCTCCCGGATGATGGCGTTCGCCTCGGCCATGATCCGGTCGACGAGCTCCTTCACGGTGGGGACGTCGTCGATGAGCCCGGCCACCATGCCGCAGGACCAGACGCCCGCGTCCATGGCCCCCTCCCGCATGATGCGCGGGTAGACGCCGGCCACCTGCTCGCGGATGTCCTCGAAGGTGAGCGCCGCGCCGAGCGCCTTCTCCTTCTCGAGGAGCCGGTCGGCGGCGGCGTTGCGGAGCACGCGCTCCGTGTTGCGGAGCGGGCGCATGACGAGCCGGGTGTCGAGCTCGGTCGCCTTCACGATGGCCTGCTTCACGTTCTCGTGGACCGGCGCCTCCTTCGTGGCGATGAAGCGCGTGCCCATGTTGATGCCGTCGGCGCCGAGCGCGAGCGCCGCCACGAGCGACCGTCCGTCGGCCATGCCGCCGGAGGCCACGAAGGGGATGTCGAGCTCGTCGGCTGCGCGCGGGAGGAGGATGAAGTTCGGGACGTCGTCCTCGCCCGGGTGGCCGCCGCACTCGAAGCCGTCCACGCTGGCCGCGTCGCAGCCGATGGACTGCGCCTTCAGCGCGTGGCGCACCGAGGTGCACTTGTGGATGACCTTCACGCCGGCCGCGTGCAGGTAGGGGAGCACCTGCTGGGGGTTGTTCCCGGCGGTCTCCACGATCTTCACGCCCCCCTCGATGATGGCGCGCACGTAGCCGGGGTAGTCGGGGGTGGCGACGGTGGGGAGGAAGGTCAGGTTCACGCCGAAGGGGCGGTCGGTCATCTCCCGGCAGCGCCGGATCTCGGCGGCGAGGTGGGCCGGCGAGGGCTGGGTGAGCGCCGTGAGGATGCCCAGGCCGCCCGCGTTGGAGACCGCCGACGCGAGCTCGGCGAAGCCGACGAAGTGCATGCCGCCCTGGATGATGGGGTGCTCGATGCCGAACAGCTCGGTGATCCGCGTCCGCATGCTTCCCTCCCGTGTGGGTTCGAGAGCCTATCAGCGACGGCGCTCCTCGAGCGCCTCCATCTCCTCCACCGTCCGCGGCCAGTCGTCGCGCAGCAGGCGCGCCAGCGAGCGGTCGGAGAGGATCCGCCCGCCGGTCTGGCAGCGCGGGCAGTAGTTGGTCTCGTTCTCGGCGTGGACGATGCGCTGCACCGCCGTCCCGCAGGCCGGGCAGGGCTGCCGGTGCCGTCCGTGGACCGCCATCCCCTCGCGGAAGGCCGTGACCTTCTCCGGGAAGGCGCCCCCCGCCTCGGCGCGGAGCCGGTCGGTCCACTCCGAGAGCACCGCCACCGCCGCCTCGCGCAGCCGCTCCATCGCCGCGTCGTCGAGCCGGGAGGTGAGCTGCATGGGGGAGAGGCGGGCCCGGTGGAGGATCTCGTCGGCGTAGGCGCCGCCGATGCCGGCGAGGAGGCGCGGGTCGGTGAGCGCCCGCTTCAGCGTGTGGGGCTCCCGGCGCAGCGCGGCCGCGAACGCCGCCGGCGCGGCCCGGAGCGGCTCGATGCCGCCGCGGTC
>DAOMFN010000034.1:0-9600 GCA_035429785.1 Anaeromyxobacteraceae bacterium | reverse complement strand
TCGGCATCATGAACATCATGCTGGTGTCGGTCACCGAGCGCACCCGGGAGATCGGCCTGCGCATGGCGGTGGGGGCGAAGCCCGCCGACATCCGGCTCCAGTTCCTCGTGGAGGCGCTCACCCTCGCCGTCACCGGCGGGCTCATCGGCGTCGCCCTCGGGGTCTTCGGCGCCTGGCGGCTCGCCACCAGCTTCGGCTGGGAGGTCCTCTACCGGCCCGACGTCATCGCCATCGCCGTGGGCTTCAGCGGGCTCGTGGGGGTCGTCTTCGGCCTCTACCCCGCCCACAAGGCCTCCCGCCTCGACCCCATCACGGCCCTGAGGTTCGAATGATCCCGCTGCTCCTCGCGCTGTCCCTGGGGATGCCCCAGGGGGCTCCCGCCGCGTCCGCCGCTCCGCCCGCCGCCCCCGCGGCGAACGCGACCGCGGCCGGGTCCACCGCGGACCTCGTGCCTCCGGTGCCCGTCCTCTCCGGATCGCCGCTCACGCTCGACGAGGCCCTCGACCTCGCCCGGCGCAACCCGCAGCTCGCGCAGGCCCAGGCCCAGGCCCTCCAGGCCGGCGGCCAGGTGGCCATCGCCCGGTCCGGGTTCCTGCCCTCCGGGAGCCTGGGGGGCCGGGCCGGCTGGTCCTCCACCGACCTCGGCGCCGCCCCCACCGGCGCCCTCTACGCCGCCTACGGTGCCACGCTCACCTTGAACCAGACGATCTGGGACTTCGGGCGCACGCTGGGCTCCTACAACGCGGCCCGCGACCAGGAGCGGGCCGCCCAGGCCGGCGTCGAGGCCTCCTGGACCGACGTCGAGCTCGGCGTCCGCACGGCGTACTACGGCGTCCTCGCCACCGAGGCGCTCGTGGCCGTGGCCGACCAGACCGTCGAGGCCAACCTCCGCCAGCTCGAGCTCGCCCGGGCCCAGTTCGAGGTGGGCACCCGGCCGCGCTTCGACGTCACCACCGCCGACGTGAACGTCCAGCAGTCCCGCATCTCGCAGATCCAGGCCCGCGACGCGGTGACGCTCGCGCGCATCGCCCTCTCCCAGGCGGTGGGCGTGGACGTGGCGCGTCGTCCGCTCGTCGTCCCGACCCTCCCGCACGAGATCGACCTCGAGGTGTCGCGCCTCATGGACCAGGCGCTGGCCGGCCGGCCCGACCTGCGCGCCGCGCTGTTCTCCATCTCCGCGTCGGAGCAGGGGCTCTCGTCGGCGAAGTCGGCCTGGTACCCGATCCTCGGCGTGGGGCTCAACTACGCGTGGAACCGGTCGGAGTATCCCCAGGTCGGCGGGCTCCCCGCCCCCGACGCGAACCAGTGGAGCATCCTCGGCACCCTGACCTGGCCCTTCCTGAACGGCGGGGCCGACCTGGGGCGCGTGGACGTCCAGCGCGGCACCCTCGCGGCCTCGACCGCGAGCCGCGACGCCCTCCTCCTCCAGATCCGCACCGACGTGGAGAAGGCCGTGACCGGGGTCGTGCAGGCCCGCGCCCGCCGCGAGGTGTCCCGCGTGCTCGTCACCCAGGCGCGGGAGAACCTCGACCTCGCCGAGGGGCGCTACCAGGCCGGGCTGGGCACGATCATCGACGTCACGACCTCGCAGACGTCGTACACGTCGGCGCAGGCGCAGGAGGTGAAGGCCGCCTTCGACCTCGCCACCGCCTGGGCCCAGCTCCAGAACGCGGTCGGCAAGTAGGCGCGCGGGCGGGAGCGGTCAGCGCACCGAGCCGGCGACCGCACCCGCCGCGGCGCCGCTGCCCCCGCCCACGAGGAGCGCACGGAGGTCCTGGTCGTTGAAGAAGAAGCCGGCCCCGAAGAAGTAGTCCCGCCCCGACCCGAAGTTGTAGGCGTTGAAGACGTTCTCGACGCCGCCGGTGAGGTAGACGTTCGGGATGAACCGCCAGTCGAACCAGAGCTTGGTGCGCGGCCAGGTGTCCACGGTGGGGCGGGTCCACCCGTAGACGTTGGCCGAGAGCTTGAGCCGGTCCTGGAAGAGCAGCCAGTCGAGCCCGAAGCCGCCCGAGCTCTCGATGAGCCCCACGCGGCCGACGAGGTCGCCGAAGCGCTTGCCGTACATCGCCGTGATGGCGAGCCGCTGCTCGTTGATCGACCGGGTCGTGGTGGTGGTGACGCTCGTCCCGGTGGACTGGTTCAGCGTGGTCGCGGTCTCGGTGACCACCGTGTTGTAGCCGCGGGGATCGGTCATCAGCTCGAAGATGTAGTACTTGTCGGGCTTGGGCATCAGCGTGACGCCGAAGTAGGCCCGGGTGCCGCCGTAGTTGACGAGGTACTCCGAGCGGATGTTCACGTAGAGCTGCCAGGCCGAGATGCGGTTCACGTAGTCGGCCACGCTCTCGGCGGCCATCCCCACCTTCTCGCCGAGCTGCTCGTCCACGAGGAGCTTGCCGGCCACGCCCTGCCCGGCCGCGACCTTCGAGGTGACCGACTGCACGTCGTCGAGGGTGCGGTTGAGCTTCTGCAGGGCCTGGCGCGCCCCCTGGACCGACTCGCGGAGCTCGCCCTGGCCCGGGCCGCCCACGATCTCCTCCACCGAGCCGAGGACGCGGTTCAGCTTCTGGCTGGCCTCGTCGACGTTGCGGGCGATGGAGGAGTAGCGGGCCGCGTCCCGCTCCGCCACCGAGCGGATCTCGGCGGTGAGCGCCTCGGTGTTCTCGAGGATGCCGGCCACCCGCCCCGAGTTCTTGTCGAGCAGGTCGTCCACGGCCCGGGTGATGTGGGTGAGGTTCTCGATGACCTCCCGCACGCTGCCCTGGGTGCCGCCCACGGTCTTCGCGAGGTCGGACGAGACGACCTGGATGTCGTTGGCGATGCGGGAGAGCGACTCCATGAGCTTGGAGACGTTGGCCGCCTCGCGAACGCAGGTGATCTCCCGCCGATCGGACGGGAGGTCCTTCAGCAGCGGGGACGGGGCCGAGCCCAGGCTCGCCTCGAGCAGGGCGTCGGGCAGGAGCGCCGAGGGGAAGCGTTTCGTCAGGCAGGCGTTGGCGCGCAGCGGGATGTCGTTCTTCACCCGCATGCTCACCCGGGCCCGGTCGCCCGAGAGCTCGATCTCCACGACCTCGCCGACCTGGATGCCCGCCACCTGGACCCGGCTCTTCCACGAGAGGCCGGTGACGTCCTCGAAAACGGCGGTCACGAGGAAGCTGTCCCGTCCGGAGAGCCCCCCCTTGCGGAAGAAGGTGAAGGCGACGAGGAACACCCCGCCGGCGATGGCGACGAGGAGCCCCACGGCGAGGGCCTTGTTGACGGTCGCCTTGCTTCCGGGAGTGCTCATGGTCGGGGGGCGCGGGTCACTGCTTCTCGAACCAGAGGGAGAGGAACCGCTGGACGTACGGGTCGTCGCTCCGCCGGACCTCCTCCGGCGTCCCCTGGGCGGCGATGCGGCCATCGTAGAGCACGGCGAGCCGGTCGGCCACCCGGAAAGCGCTGGCGATGTCGTGGGAGATGACCATGCTCGTGACCCCCCGCCGCTGCTTGGCCTGGAGGATCATCGAGTCGACCGAGTTCGTGGTGATGGGGTCGAGGCCGGTGGTGGGCTCGTCGTAGAGCACGATCCGCGGGTTCGCGACGAGGGCCCGGGCCAGCGCCACCCGCTTGCGCATGCCCCCGGAGAGCTGGGAGGGCCACAGGTCGAGGACGTCGTCGCCGAGGTCGACCACGCGCAGGCTCTCCACCACCCGGTCCCGCAGCGCACCGTGGTCGATGCGCCGTTCCCGCTCCCGGACCGGGAAGGCCACGTTCTCGAAGACGGTCATCGAGTCGAAGAGCGCCGCCCCCTGGAAGACCATGCCGAAGACCCGCCGGGCCTCGGTGAGCTCCCGTCCCGAGAGGGTCGAGATGTCCGTCCCGTCGACGATCACGCTGCCCCGGTCGGGCTTGAGCAGGCCGATGACGTGCTTCAGGAGCACGGTCTTCCCCGAACCCGACGCCCCCAGGACGACGAAGGTCGTGCCCTCGGGGATCTCGAACTCGATGCCCCGGAGGACCTCCTTGTCGCCGAAGGCCTTCCAGAGGCCGTTGACGGAGATGAGCGCCACGTTCAGCCGATCGAGATGAAGGTGAGCAGGTAGTCGAACACGAGGATCGCGACCGAGCTCCAGACCACCGCCCGGGTGGTCGCCTCCCCCACCCCGCGCGCGCCCCCGAAGGCGCCGTAGCCGCGGTAGGTCGCGATGAGCGAGACCACCGCGCCGAAGATGAGGGCCTTCGAGAGTCCGTGCATCATGTCGTGCACGTCGAGCATCGCCTTCGTGTGCTCGAGGAAGGGGCCCGGGGGGATCTGGGAGACGTGGACCCCGATGAGGTACCCGCCCAGGTAGCCCGTCGCGGTGAACACCACCGACAGGACGGGCATCATGAGGGTCGCCGCGACCACCCGCGGGACGACGAGGTAGTGGACGGGGTTCACCGCCATCGACTCCATGGCGTCGATCTGCTCGGTCACGCGCATGGTGCCGAGCTCGGTGGTGATGGCGCTCCCGGACCTCCCCGTCACCATGAGGGCCGTGAAGACCGGCCCGAGCTCGCGCACCAGGCTGATGGCGACGAACCCGCCCACGTAGCCTTCCGCGCCGAACTGGCGCATGGCGTAGTTGCCCTGGAGCGCGAGCACCATGCCCGCGAAGAGGCCGGTGACCGCCACGATGAAGGTGGAGCCCACCCCGATGGCGGCCGCCTGCTGCAGGAGTTGGTCGAGGCGGAACGGGGGCCGGACGACCCAGGCGAGCGCCTCGCCGGCGAAGAGGATCTGCGCGCCGAAGTCCTCGAAAGCCGCCCGGATACGACCCAACGCTCCTCCCCCGGCCGCTCCGGGCCTCGACGGCGACACTAGCACGGCTATACTCCCCGGCCACATGAACCGGGTCGGCGGTGAAGTGGATGCGTTCTGCTCGAAGTGCCAGCTCCTGCTCGCTCACACGGTCATCGCCATGGTCGGCGCCGTCCCGGTGAAGGTGGAGTGCAACACCTGCCGCAGCGTCCACCGGTTCCGCGGCGCCACGGCGTCTCCCCGCCCGGCCTCGACGACGTCCCGGCGGGCCGGCCCCACCCTCTCCTTCGACGAGATGCTCGCCTCCCACGCGGGTGCGCCCCGCCGGTACCTCCCCACCGGCGTGTTCGCGGCGGGCGACGTCCTGGACCACGCCACCTTCGGCCGCGGCTTCGTCTCCGCGGTGAAGTCTCCGGAGAAGGTGGAGGTGACCTTCCGCGGCGGCGTGAAGACCCTCGTCCACGGCAAGCGCTGACGATGGCAGGTCCGCCCGCCGCCCGCCGCCCGGCGCATCTCGTCGCCTCGACGGCGCTCGTCGCCCTCGCCCTCGCCGGGGCCGCCTGCAGCCGGGAACCCCGCTCCCCGCCCCTCCAGCTCCCGCCGGCGCCACAGGAGACGCCCACCGACCCGGCGCTCCGCATCGTGCTCGCCCTGTCGCCCCTGCGGAAGGATCCCGCCGCGCCCCCACCGGCGAAGGGGAAGCACCCCCGGGCCGGCGCGGGCGCGGTGCTCGCCACCCTCCACCGCGGCGAGCGGGTGACCTGGCTCGAGTCGCGGGACGACGAGGTGCGCGTCCGGACCTCCGACGGGACGGAGGGCTGGCTGCGCGCCAATGCGGTGGTCCAGGGAACCGAGGTCCACGAGGCCACGGTGACCACGCCCGCCCTCTCCTTCGACCGACCCGACCTCCTCGCCGTGAACCCGCGCCGCAAGATCGAGGCCGGCACCCTGCTCCTCGTCCGGAAGACCCGCGACCTCTTCACGGAGGTCGATGCCGGGCCGGGACCGAGCGCCTGGGTGCTCACCGATCGGATCACCGAGCGCCCCGACGACCTCGCCGCCGCTCGCCTCGTCGAGAAGGGGCGCTGGCTCGCCCGGAACGACCGGCGCGGGGAGGCGCTGGAGGTCCTGGCGCTCCTCCGGTCCCGGTGGCCCGGGTCGCCCCTCGTGCAGGCGCTCGCGGTGGATCTCGGCGAGGTCCCTCCGGAGGGACCGACCGGACCGACCGGACCGCCTGCCCCCACGGGAGCCCCCTGATGCGCCCGTCCCTGCTCGTCGCCCTCCTCCTCGCCGTGCCCGTTCGTACCGCGGCCGAGCCCCCCGGCCAGGGCATCGCGCTCACCCGGTGCCAGCTGGCCCACCCCATCACGTCGTCGCGGGTCCCCGCGCGGTGCGGCGTCCTCGAGGTCCCGGAGGACTGGTCCCGCCCCGGTGGCCGCCGCATCGGGCTCCGCGTGGCGGTCGTTCCCTCGGACAACCCCCGGGCACGGCCCGACCCGGTGTTCGTCCTCGCCGGCGGGCCAGGGCAGTCCATCACGGAGGTGTATCCGCGCATCGCCTTCGCCTTCGAGCGGATCGCCCGGGATCGCGACATCGTGCTCGTCGACCAGCGCGGCACCGGCGGCTCGAACGGCCTCTCCTGCCCCGCCTTCGGCGGCAAGGCCCGCGACGACGACCTGCTCCCGGGCGACGCCCGGAAGGCGGCCGCGGAGTGCGCCCGCGAGCTCTCCGCGAAGGCCGACCTCACCCGCTACGGCACGGCCGACTTCGTCCGCGACCTCGACGCCGTCCGGGAGGCGCTCGGGTACCCGCAGGTGAACCTCCTCGGGGCGTCCTACGGCACGCGGGCCGGCCTCGCCTACGCGCGGACGTACCCCGCGCGCACCCGCACCCTGGTGCTCGACGGCGTCGCCCCGTTCCAGATGATCATCGGCAACGACTTCGACCGGGACTCGCAGCGGGCGCTCGACCTCCTGTTCGAGCGCTGCGCCGCCGAGCCCGCCTGTCGCGCCCGCTACCCGGACCTCGCGGCGGACGTGAGGTCGCTGCTCGCCCGGCTCGACGCCCGCCCGGAGACGGTGCGCATCCGCCATCCCGTCACCGCCGAGCCGCTCGAGCTCCGCGTCACCGGGGATCACGCCCGCCAGGTCCTGCTCGCGTTCCTCTACCAGCCCGAGACCGCCGCCCTGCTCCCCGCCCTCATCCGGGAGGCGAAGGGAGGCGACCTCGCTCCGCTCGCCGCGCAGGGCATCCTCGCCACCGCCGACATCCAGGCCGGCATGTCCCGCCCGCTCCAGCTCTCCGTGCTCTGCTCCGAGGACGTCCCGCTCTTCGAGGACCCGGCGCCCGGGGCGGCGCCCACCTTCCTCGGCAACGGCGCCCGCGACGCCTTCCGGTCCCTCTGCGCCGACTGGCCCCGCGCGGCTGCCGACCCGGCCTTCCACCAGGCCCCTCGCATGGAGGTCCCGGCGCTGCTCCTCTCCGGGAAGGCCGACCCGGTGACCCCGCCCCGCTGGGGGGACGTCGCCGCGTCGGCCCTCCCGGCCGCCCGTCACCTCGTCGTCGAGGGGTCCGGGCACGGCGTACTCCAGCGGGGCTGCGTCCCCCGCCTGGTGGCCGCCTTCGTGAAGAAGGGCTCGGCCGACGCGCTCGACACCTCCTGCGCCGATCGCATCGCCCCGTCCCCCATCTTCCTCGACCTCCAGGGAGGTGCTCCGTGATCCGCCTCGACGGGGTGACGAAGTCGTTCGGCGCCGTCCAGGCGCTCGCCGGCGTCCGCTTCGACGTTCCCGACGGGCGGATCACCGGCCTCCTCGGCCCGAACGGCGCAGGGAAGACCACCGCACTCCGCATCGTCTACGGCGTGCTCCGCCCCGACGCCGGGCAGGCCACCGTGGACGGCATCGACCTCTCCGCCGACCGGCTCGGCGCCCAGCGCCGCCTCGGCGTCTTCCCGCACGCCCAGGGGCTCTACGCCCGGCTCACCGCGCGCGAGCACGTCCTCTACTTCGGCCGGATCCACGGGCTCGACGGCGCCGCGCTGGAGCGCCGTGCCGACGAGCTCATCGCCGCGCTCGGCATGGAGGACATCGCCGACCGGCGCACGGAGGGGTTCTCCCAGGGACAGCGGGTGAAGGTGGCGCTCGCCCGCGCGCTCGTCCACGACCCGCGCAACGTGGTGCTCGACGAGCCCACGAACGGGCTCGACGTGGCCGCGACGCGGCAGGTGCGCACCCTCCTGCGCCAGCTCCGCGAGCAGGGGCGCTGCATCCTGTTCTCCTCCCACGTCATGCAGGAGGTGTCGGCGCTCTGCGACCGGGTCGTCGTGATCGCCCGCGGCCAGGTCGTCGCCGAGGGCACGCCGGACGACCTCCGCCGGCAGACCGGCCGGGAGAGCCTGGAGGACGCGCTGGTGGCCTCGATCGGCTCCGAGGAGGGGCTCGCATGAGCTGGCTGCGCTCGTTCTGGATCGTCCTCGCGAAGGAGCTCCGGGAGGGTCTGCGCGACCGCAAGGCCCTCGTCACCGCGCTCTTCTTCCCGGTGCTCGGACCGGTCCTCGTCATCGTCATGCTGTTCCTCGTGTCCGACTCCTCCCGCCAGGCCGACGAGAAGGGCGTGGAGATCCCGGTGGCCGGCCGGGAGAACGCGCCCAACCTCGTCGCCCTCCTCGAGCAGGGCGCCCGCGTGGTCGACGCCCCCGCCGACCCGGTGGAGGCGGTGCGGCGCGGGGACGTCCCGGTCGTGATCGTCATCCCCCCGGAGTTCGGGGAGCGGCTGCGCGCCGGGCAGCCGGCGCCGGTGCGGCTCGTCGTCGACGAGTCCCGTCACCAGTCCCGTCCCGCAACCACCACCGCCGAGCGCCTCCTCGGCGCCTGGTCGCACCAGCTCGCCGCGCAGCGGCTCGTGGTCCGGGGCATCCACCCCGCCGTCATCGAGCCGCTCGCCATCGAGCGCGAGGACGTCTCCACCCCGGCCAGCCGGGCGGCGATGCTGCTCGCCACCATCCCCTTCTTCCTCGTCATGGCGATGTTCACCGGCGGCATGCCCATCGCCATCGACGTCACCGCCGGCGAGCGGGAGCGTCAGTCGCTCGAGCCCCTCTTCGCCGCCCCCGTTCCGCGCTCGTCCCTGGTGATGGCCAAGGTGGCGGCCGCGACGGCCTTCGGCGCGGCCACGCTGGCGGAGACGCTCGTCGGGTTCGGGCTGGTCCCCGTCGCGGTCCCCGCCTCCCGCATCGGCTTCTCGGTCCAGCTCGACCCGTCGATGCTCGCCACGACGTTCCTGCTCTGCCTCCCCATCGTCGGCCTGGCGGGCGCGCTCATGGTCGTGTTCGCGGCCCGCGCGCGCACCTTCCGGGCCGCCCAGACCTCCCTCTCCCTCCTCATGCTGGTGCCGTCGCTCCCCGGCATGGCGCTCGCCTTCCAGTCGGCCCGCCCGTCCCCGTCCCTCTACGCGGTGCCCTTCCTGGGGCAGCAGATGATCGTGAACGAGCTGGTCCGCGGGACGCCGATCGTCCTGTCGCAGGCGCTCCTCGCCACCGGCTCCTCGCTCGTCGCCCTGCTCGTGGTCTGCGCCCTCGCCGTCCGCACCTTCGAGCGCGGCCAGCCGCTCTTCGACTCCTAGTCAGCCCCGCAGCGCGCGGACGGCGGCGGCCATGTCCCCGGGCAGGGGGGCCTCGATCCGGAGCGGCTGCCCGCTGACGGGATGGAGGAGCTCCAGGGTCGCGGCGTGGAGCGGCGTCCGGTCGAGCCGGGCTGCTCCGCCCGGGGCCACCCATGGACCCGCGTCGCCGTAGTCGGGGTCCACGACCAGGGGGTGCCCGG
>DAOMFN010000033.1:8098-9859 GCA_035429785.1 Anaeromyxobacteraceae bacterium | reverse complement strand
AGATGCGGCAAGGCCCGCTCCGCGGAGAAGGCGGTGGCAGGCGCGGACGGCGGCGAGGATGCGGGAGGGTGGAGGCCCGCCCAGGTCGCGGCGAGCGCCGCGCCGAGGAGCGCGAGGCCGGCGAGGAAGGCGCGACCGTTCATGCGGCGCCATTCTCTCACGGCGAAGGGCGCCCCGGAGGGCGCCCCGAACGAGACGGGGCCGGCCCGGTGGAGGGAACACCGGACCGGCCCCTGCTGCGCGCAGTGCTGCGACGTCGCTACTTCACCTGGACCGCGATGTTCTCGATCTTGGTGTTGAGGCTGGACTTCAGGCTGATGCGGTTCACGCAGGCCACGTTCTGGGTCTGCCACTGCCAGGCCCCGTTCACCACCGCTGCGGTGCCGAGGACGGTGCCGGTGGCGGTCGTCCCGGAGTAGATGGTGATCGTGTTGCCCGCCGAGACGTTGCTCGTGCCCTGGACGTTCCACTTCGCCGGCAGCGCGCACTTCACCGGGGTCCGGACGGTCAGGTTCTCGGCCGCGGCCACGGTCACGGTGACCGTCGCCTCGTTCGAGGTCTGGACGGTGCCGTTCGCGCTCGGCAGGTTCGAGACCCGGTACCGGAAGGTGTAGGTGCCGGCTGCGGCCGAGTTGTAGGTGATGACGCCCGTCGTGGCGTTCACCGTGGTCGTGCCCGAGGCCGGGGCCGCGGTGACGGTCACGGACGCCGGATTCAGCGTGCCGCCGTTCCCGTTGTCGTTGGCGAGGACGTTGATGGCGACGGACTGGCCGGCGGTCACGTTGATGGCGCCGCTGGAGGGGTCGTTCACGGCGGACGGGACCGGGCCCGCCGGGTCGGCGAGGACCGAGACGGTCACGGTGCCGACGTTGGAGGTGCCGACCGAGTTCTGCACGGTGTAGCGGATGGTGGCGGTCCCGGTGACCGACGGCGCCCGGTAGAAGATCTGGCCGGAGCTGACCGAGGCGGTGCCGATGAGGGGCAGCGGCGGGACGATGGTGAGCGTACCGGAGTTGATGGGCGCGCCGGCCGGGGCGACGTCGTTGGCGAGCACGTCGATGGGAATGGCGGCGACGGTGTTCTGGATCACGTCGGCCGTGTCGTCGCCCACGAAGGGCACGCCCGCGGGGTAGGGAGCGGCCGCGGAGAGCGAGGTGTCGAGCGTCGCCAGGGCGCCGTGGTTCGAGACGACGCGGACGAAGGCCGGGGGCACCGGGCCGGCGGCGGCGGTGAAGGTGACCTCGGCGCGGTCGTTCGCGTTCGAGGCCACGCGGGTCGCGGCCGGGTAGCCGGCGAGCGACAGGACCGACGGCGGGATCACCGGGTTCACGGTGATGTCACCCTTGTCGCTCGACGTGGCCACGACCGTGAGGGTTCCCGCGGAGTACGTCGCGGAGCGGATCGTGATCTCGTCGGTGACGTGGGAGGTGATCGACGTCGGGGGCACGTCCGCGCTGTTCGTCACGGTGAGCTGCGTGGGCACGTCGGTGCTCGGCACGGGAATGCCCTGGGCGTACCAGTCGCCGAGGATGGTCGGGCCGGCCATCAGCACCGGCGAGACGGCCTGGCCGGCGGCAGTGAGCTTCGGGGCCGCCTGGCCGGGGCCAGACGAGGCGCGGGCCATCACGTCGACCTGGGAGGTGCCGTCGTTCCGGTTGAAGGTGGCGCGGGTCACGCTCATCGGGCTGCCCACCGGCGTGTTCGGGTCGTGCAGCATGCCGGTGATCGTGAAGAAGTTCTCGCGGAAGCAGGTGTCCGGCT